>JACMJP010000159.1 GCA_014380545.1 Chitinophagales bacterium
GTTGCTGCATTTATGCAGGACAGGTTAGGACCCAACCGTGCAGGTCCGTTTGGTTTATTGCAACCCCTTGCTGATGGTGTGAAAATGTTCATGAAAGAAGAAATTATTCCCAACACTTCAAATAAATTTTTGTTTATTATCGGACCGAGTATTACGATGCTTACTGCATTAATGACAAGTGCTGTTATTCCATGGGGAAGAGATATAAAAATTGGCGATCAAACATATTCATTACAGGTTGCGGATATTAATGTTGGTGTTCTATATGTACTTGGTGTTGTAAGTTTAGGTGTATACGGAATTATGATCGGCGGATGGGCAAGCAATAATAAATATTCATTGCTTGGTGCTGTTCGTGCATCAAGCCAAATGATAAGTTATGAATTAGCAATGGGCATGAGTATAATTGCAATAGTACTCACATCAAATTCATTAAGCATTAATGATATTGTTGCGCAGCAAAGCGGATGGAACGGAATGCAATGGAATGTTTTTGTACAGCCGCTTGGATGTTTAATATTTATTATCTGCGCATTTGCAGAATGTAACCGCACACCTTTTGATCTTCCTGAATGTGAAACAGAATTAGTAGGCGGATATCACACTGAATATTCAAGCATGAAACTCGGCTTATATTTATTTGCTGAATACATAAATATGTTTATTTCATCAGCAATGATTGCCGCATTATTTTTTGGCGGATATAATTTTCCTTTTCAGGATCGCTTAGATGGAAATGTTTTAGCGATAGTCGGATTTTTTGTATTTTTTGCAAAAATATTGTTCTTCATATTTTTCTTTATGTGGGTTCGCTGGACAATACCAAGATTTCGCTATGATCAGTTAATGAGATTAGGGTGGCAGGTTTTGTTACCGCTGTCAATATTAAATATGCTTGTTGTGGGTGCATGGCAAACATTTGTAAAGTAAATTTTTTTAATAACACAAATGCAAAGTTTAACAAACAGAAGTAAAGTGGTTTCCAACAAGCAGATGACGCTTGTTGAACGCTTATATATTCCGGCTATTCTCGGTGGGATGAGAATTACATTAAAACATTTCTTTAAAAAGAAAGTTACTTTTAATTATCCCGAAGAAATTCGTCCGCACAGTAAACTCTGGAGAGGTGTACATGTCTTAAAAAAAGATGACCAGGGAAGGGAAAATTGTACCGCATGTGGTTTATGTGCAGTTGCTTGTCCTGCTGAAGCAATTACAATGGTTGCGGAAGAAAGGCAACCCGGTGAAGAACATTTATACCGTGAAGAAAAATATGCGAAGGAGTATAATATTAATATGCTGCGCTGTATTTTTTGTGGTTTATGCGAAGAAGCATGTCCGAAAGATGCAATTTATTTAACTGACCGAATTGCATTAAGTGATTACAAAAGAGATACTTTCATTTTTACGAAAGATATGTTAACAGAGTCAACGGATAATCGTATTGATATTGATGTGAGAAGAAAGGGAACAAGGGAAGGTGCAAATTAATTAAGACACAATTTCTGATAACTCAAGCCAGCGCATGCTTTTTTTATCAATCATCATTATTACATTTTCTATTCTTTCGGAGATCTTATTTATTTCCAAATGATCTGAAGCACTGGTGTATAATTTACTTTCAAGCTCTTTTTTTTCAGCTTCTAATTTTTCTATTTCTTTTTCTAAGGTTTCAAATTCATGCTTTTCTTTAAAAGAAGGTTTCTTTTTTTTATTCCCTTGTTCTGTAGTTACATTTTCTGTTTTATGATTTATACTTTCGGTTTTTAAATTTGCATCGGGTTTTACATTTCTATTTTCGTTTTTCTTTTCAAGTGATAAACGATAATCAGAATAATTTCCCGGGAATGATTTTACAATTCCATCTCCTTCAAAAATAAATAACTCATCTACTAATTTATCCATAAAAAACCTGTCGTGCGAAACAATTATCACACAGCCCGGATAATTCATCAAAAACTCTTCAAGAATACTTAGTGTAAGAATATCAAGATCATTTGTAGGCTCATCAAGAATTAAAAAATTCGGATTTGTTATGAGGATGGTCATTAAATACAACCTTCTTTTTTCTCCACCGCTTAGTTTTGACACATAGGCATATTGCGTTTCAGGCGCAAACTGGAATCGCAATAGTAATTGTGATGCAGATAATTTAGAACCATCTGCCATCGGAATAAATTCTCCAATATCCTTTACTATTTCTATTACTCTTTTATCCTCATTTAACAGCATTCCCGTTTGAGCATAATAACCGTATACAATTGTTTCCCCGCTTTGAATTTTACCGCTATCCGGTTTTTCCAGTTGCAGGATCATATTTAAAAAAGTAGTTTTTCCAATACCGTTCTTCCCAATAATTCCGATCTTTTCTCCTCTCTTAAATTCGTAAGTGAAATTTTTAATGATCGGTATTTCACCAAAAGCTTTATTCACTTTTATCATCTCAAGAATTTTTCCACCAATTCTTGTCATCTTCACTTCCAATTTTAATTTGTCCTCAGTTTGTTTTCCCTTCACTTTTTCTTCTATCACATTAAATGCATCTACTCTGCTTTTACTTTTTGTTGTTCTTGCTTTGGGCATGCGGCGAACCCACTCCAATTCCCTGCGATAGGTATTTTTTGTTTTCTCCAATTCACTTGCTTCTGTCATTTCCCTGTGCGCTTTCTTTTCTACGTATAGAGAATAATTTCCGTTATATGGAAATAAAGTTCCTTTATCCAATTCAATGATCTGATTGCATATCCTGTCTAAAAAATATCTGTCATGTGTAACAATTAATAAAGTCATATTTTTAGTAGAAAGAAATTCTTCAAGCCATTCTATCATCTCAATATCCAAATGATTAGTTGGCTCATCAAGAATTAGAAAATCAGGTTCAAGAATTAATACTTTTGATAATGCCACCCTTTTTTTCTGACCGCCGCTTAATGTATTAACAGATTGTTCAAGATCATGAATATTTAAATGCGAAAGAATTTGTTTTATTTTTAATTCATAATCCCATGCATCCAGCACCGTCATTTCTTCATGGGCTTTTTCTAACCGCTTCATACTTTCTTCCGTATGTGTATGTTCCTGTTCTATCAAACATTTCTCATAATTACTGATTGCATTGATAATGGGAGAATTCCCTATAAAAACATTTTCCAAAATTGATTTACTGTTATCTAACTCCGGATCCTGTTCAAGAAACGCTGTAGTAATTTCTTTCCTGATTGAAATTGTTCCGGTGTCAGGTATTTCTTTGCCCATAATTATTTTCATGAGAGAAGTTTTTCCTGCGCCATTTTTTGCTACTAAAGCAACCTTCTGCCCTTTATTAATACTAAAAGAAATATTTTCAAATAATATTTTCGTATCATAAGTCTTTGATAAACCCTCAACTGTCAAAAAATTCATAGCTACAAAGGTAGAAACAATGAGTACAAATTATTTTATTGATGATTTTATACCTCATAGTGTGTATTCTTATTATTTTTATTTTGCTGCAATTCTATATTTATTTTTTATATCATTTTGTTTTAATATGCTGTTGTTCAATGCATGAGAACGATTTCCCGCATTAATATAAAAGAATGGATTGCATTTTGGCTATACAGCATCAAACAAAAGAAAGTAAATATGAAAAAAATAGGATTAGTATGCGCATGTATAACAATAATATTGTTTGCATGTAATAAAGATGATTGCCCGCAGGGGTATACCGGAAGTGATTGTGATATACAGATAGCTCCGGCAAGCATTACTTTGAATTCTGTAGATGTAACAGATTTTCCTGACGCTAAATCCGATGGTTCCGGATGGGATGACTCTAATGGACCGGATATTTATTTTAAATTATACAGAAATGATTCTGAAATTTTTACCTCTGATACGAAATCAGATGTTTTAGTAACTACCGATTTAATTTTTACTGACGGCATGCCTTTTAATATAGCAAATGTGGATGATGATTACACCATTTCATTTTTTGATGAAGATGGTTTATTGGATGCAAATGACGAGATGGGTTCATTTGTTTTTGATATGTATTCTTCTTTGAACAGCTTTCCTGATGTAATTCATATTGAAAATCCTGGTGGAAGCGAATTCGACATCAACATTCATGTTGACTACAATTTTTGATTAATTCCTTGTTAATACTGCCCGGCCTTCATCCCGATAGGCCGGTTTTTTTTAACTTGCCATGGCAGGGCTTCTGTCAACACACGGAATTTTTGAAATATTTGTTCTCCAATAACTTTCCTCTGCAAAATATTTCAATTTAATGAGTGATTGTTTAAAATATTTTTTTACTGACCTGTAAAATGCATTTGGTAAAAGCATTACACCATCCGTATCAAACTCATGTGTAACAATTACACCGCCATCAACAGGTTTAAGCCGGCGAATTATATGCATATTCGTGAAAGGCAAATTGATTTCAAAGGCATACATTTTTTCCTCTTCAATTTTTGTGAAATGAAATTTTTGTGTTTGACCCTTTGGCAAAATAAATGTTCCGCATAATGTATCGAATTCTCCCGTATCAGACTGCGCAGCATTAATAGTGAGATCCCAGGCATGCCAGTCATTTACATTGATCCATGTTTTCCAAAATATTTCCGTAGGAACTGCAATAAATTCAGAATGTTCGAGATGCATAAGTGGTAATTGAGATGCATAGTTAACAATCATAATCCAAAAACCCATTAATGTTTTAAGTGATAAATGACATTGAAAACACCTGGGTTATTTAATGAATAGGTTTGATCTGCAACTTCATTCATCGAGGAAAAAGCACTGCTCACAGATATTTCAGTAAATCAGGGCTATAGAGCATAGCATTAAAGGATGTAACAACATAGCTTTGCTTAAAATTTACAATTATGACTTTATTAGAGAATGAACCTGACCCGAGACCTGAAGAAAAAAGAGTTCCTCCTCCAAGGCGACGACTTGTGCTAACTGCTTTGGTGCTACTGACGGCAGGAGCTTTATTAATACTAAGGCAAATGAATTATGCAATACCGGATTGGATATTTAGCTGGCAGGTATTGCTTATATGTATAGGTATATTCATTGGCGAAAAACATAATTTCAATAACCCCTCCTTTGCAATTCTTATTTTGATAGGGGGTATTTTTTTAATAAATGATTTTTTTCCTGACCTTACTATAAGACATTATCTGTGGCCGGCCCTATTAATTATAGGGGGAGTAGCTTTATTGGTAAAACCTGCAAGAGTGGGAAGATGGGGCGGAAAAAATTTCCGAGGCAGGAGATTTAACCATGAAAGATATTTTGAAGAAAAGAACGCCTCTGCATTTAATTCGGGAGAGGATTATTTAGATATTGTTACAATTTTTGGAGGGGTGAAAAAAAATATTCTCAGTAAAACTTTTAAAGGTGGTGAAGCAACAAGTTTTTTTGGCGGGACAGAAATTAATTTAATGCAGGCAGATATACAGGGACATGTTGTTTTAGACTTAACGCAAATATTTGGAGGTACGAAATTAATTCTGCCACCGCACTGGGAAATTAAATCGGAGATCGTAAACATTTTTGGCGGAGTGGAAGATAAAAGACCTGTTCAGAATATTACAGTTGATGGAACAAAAGTGATTGTTTTAAAAGGCACTTCCATTTTTGGCGGAATTGAAATAAGGAGTTATTAAAAGGAGGGAGGAGAAAGCAGCGAACATGTGAATGATTACAATTAATAATAGAACCGGCTGAATTTAATTAGAAATAAAACTATCTGTGGCACGATCACTTTTATCAACCAATAAATTCATTATTATTTTTTCAATCTTGTGGTTTGCATGGGCGCAAATACAATTTATCACAATGAATTATTTTGGTTTTGGAAATACAATTGCAATAGTTGACAGTTTAGTTTTAAATATTCTGCTTGCATTTGCATGTTTGGGAATTATTTATATAATGCAATTTTATTTACCACAGAGGGAAAAACTCTGGTATATAATTGCAGTCAGTCTAATTACAAGTGTATTGGTAATTATTTTGAGCCAGCTTATTTTAAAACGTATTTTCAGGAATGAGGCTGCATATATTAATTTTCTTGAAATGGCCTGGGTGGTTAAAGGAAGTATTGTTTTTTTATTAGCAGCATGTACATCACTTATTAGCCTGGTGTATTATTCACTGGAGGAACAAAAGGAAACTGAGCAACGTAAACATGACGCAGAACAATTAACCAAGGAAGCGGAGTTATTTAATTTGCGCCAGCAATTGCAGCCGCATTTTCTATTTAACAGTTTAAATTCAATAAGTGCGCTTGCAGGAAATAAGCCTGAAGAGGCAAGAAAAATGATACAGCAGCTTTCTGATTTTTTAAGAGGAACGATAAGAAAAGATGATACGCAATTTATTACACTTACTGATGAACTGAATCATTTACAATTATATCTCGATATTGAGAAAGTGCGCTTTGGGCACAGGCTGAAAACAGAATTTAAATGTGATGCTGCCCGTGAACATTTAAAAATCCCGTCTTTGTTATTACAGCCTGTAGTGGAGAATGCAATTAAATTCGGATTGTATGATACGCTGGATGATGTGCTGATAGAAATACAGGCAACATACGAAAATAATATCCTTTCAATTACTGTAAAAAACCCCTATGATAGTGCAATGCACACAAAACAAAAAGGAACGGGCTTTGGGTTGAGTTCTGTGCAGCGCAGGTTATATTTATTATTTGCAAGAAATGATCTGTTATTTACTTCTGCAAATGAAAATATTTTTACAACAACAATTAAAATTCCGCAATAGCTATGATAAAAGTGATACTAATTGATGATGAGCCACTGGCAAGAAGTATTGTAAAAGAATATTTACTGCATTACCCTGAAATTGAAATAATACAGGAATGCAACGATGGCTTTGAAGGTGTAAAAGCAATAACACAATATAATCCCGATCTTATTTTTCTTGATATACAAATGCCGAAAATAAATGGATTTGAAATGCTTGAGTTATTAGAAAACCCTCCTGCAATTATTTTTACTACAGCCTTTGATGAATATGCACTGAAAGCTTTTGAGGCACATGCAGTGGATTATTTATTAAAACCATTTAACAAAGAGCGGTTTGATAAAGCCATGCAAAAATGCCTACCTGAACTTACTGACCGGGGAGGGGTGGCGAAAGAAAATAATTCAACATCTGCGCTGCTGGAAACTATTTCACATACCCCACCACAAAGCCAGCGCATAGTTGTTAAATTAAATAATAAAATAAAGATCATCCCTTTTCAGGAGATACAATATATAGGAGCTGAAGGTGATTATGTGATGATATACACTGCTGAGGGAAATTACCTGAAAAATAAAACAATGGCATTTTTTGAAAATACTTTAGACCCCAATCAGTTTGTGCGCACTCACCGTTCTTATATTCTCAATATACAATTAGTAACAAGACTGGAAGCTTATGAAAAAGACAGCCATGTTGCGATATTAAAAACAGGAGCAAGGGTTCCGGTGAGCAAAAGCGGTTATACTAAATTGAAAGTGGTGCTGGGGATTTGAGTATGGATATAAGCGGACAAAGTATTTTTTATAACTTTACATTACCAGTTAATATATGGATATTTCAAAATACATAGAACGCAAACCTGATGTAATGATGGGTAAACCTGTGATAAAAGGAACCA
>JACMJP010000160.1 GCA_014380545.1 Chitinophagales bacterium
TATCAATAATCATGACGGGAAATACATGTTTTGTTCATGTGAACGAACCTGTTTCAGAATTTTCGATTATTTCGGTTATAAATATTTCAGGAGAATTTATATTTCAAAAAGAAATCACGCAACAACAAAATACTTTTGAATTAAATCTTGCAAACGGAATTTATATTGCGACAATACAGTCTGGTAATAAAATGTATTCTCAGAAAATTGTAATTCATGAATAATATAAAAGCAAGGCAGAAACAATTCGCACAGTATTCTTTATTGGCAGCTTCGCTTGTGACAATTGTAAATGAAGCGGAGGCCCAGGTAATTTATACAGATCTAGATCCTGATACAGTCCTGGATGCGTATTGGGATGACGTGGAATTTATGATTGATATGAATGCTGATGCAATAAATGACTTTCATGTGGCTTTGATTTACAGTTATTCCTCGTCAGCTTACGAATGGTTAAATTCTATAAATATTTATATTTCAGGATTTGGCGAGAACAAAATTGCATATACTGTTCAAACTGTTATTGACAGTTATTATAATTGGACTTCTGAAACACTTGTCCCCGAAACGTTTTATTACAACCTGGCCATTGCCATTAATTCAGAAGACACCATAGATTCAGGTTTTAATTTTAACAAGGCAGCGAAGCTTTTTCAATTTAATTGCGATGATAACGGGGCAACGTTATCAGGTTGGACAACTTGCTGGTCAATTGATAATTGGTTTAATGAAGGTGAAAAATTTGCAGGCATTCAACTGAATATTGACGGAGAGATACATTACGGATGGATAAGATTGAGCCTGGAAACAAGCTGGTGGGAGCCCAATAAGCTTATAATATTTGATTATGCCTATGAAGCATCTGCTGAAGTATCGATCATAGCGGGAAAGGATTTCTCATTGTCTGTAATATTAGATGCTGCGCTCAATGTGGACGCTGCAGATATAGATAACTTTGGTGATGGCAGAGATGTGCAAATAGTATTTGATAAAGCCGCCAATGAAATAAACATCCAGGAATACAGATTATTTGTTGTGCCTGCAGAAGCTGCTGATTCGTTTAGTTTGGATGATGCATCAGCATCTCTTTTTTTTACATCAATCCCAACCACTGGCTCAGACATTACTACAATATTTTCCGAATCAACAAAAGATATAGATGGAGCATTCATTACTTATGATGTACCATATAAAGTTTTTGTTTTAAGCTACAGTGATACAATTCCGGAAGTTATCAATACATTATCAGCCGCTTCCAATGAGATCCTTTTAAATGAGCCCGTCAATATTCCTGAACCTGATGATGCAGGAATAAAAATTTTCAGTCAGTTCAATTACCTGCATGTACGATTAAATGTATTGAATGACAAAACAAATTTATCAGTAACAGATAATGTGGGAAGAAAAGTTTTTGAAACTCCAATTATACAAATGCAAAGTGCTTTTGCATTGAACCTTCCAAACGGAATTTACATCGCCTCAATCTACTCAGGAAATAAAATATATTCTCAGAAAATTGTAATTCATGAATAGAATAAAAACACGGCAGAAACAATTAGTACACTACTCCTTATTGGCAGGCTCGCTTTTAGCAATTACAAACGTGGCTGAAGCACAAATTATTTACACTGATATTGATCCGGATGAAATACTAAATTCCGGAACTTTTCTTGATGAAGAGGAATATAGTCTGGATGTAAATGCAGATGGTATTAGTGATTTTAATTTCAGAATCGCTTATCACACGTCCTATGAAGCAGGCCCGAAAGCTTGGTTTGCAAGCGTCGAACCTTTTAGCAGCAATGGGATTGGTTATACGATTTCAAATTTTACTTCAGTTTCATGTTATGGCGCAATAACAACTGCACCAGTTATTTTGGAAATGGGAGAGGGTGACACGATTAGTGAGGACTTGAATTTTCTGAATGATAATGCAGTAGTGTTTTGGATTAATGAAGTAACTGATCCGGTATGTTACACAACACAAATATTCGGAGTTGAAACATATGGCCCGGCATTTTATATTCCCATACGATTGTCAATTGATAGTAGTTATCATTACGGATGGGTTAGATACAGGGTCATAAGTGCTACCAAAACGAAAATAATTGATTACGCCTATGAAGCATCTATCGGAGTGCCCATCATAGCGGGTAAAGATTTCTCTTTGTCTGTGACATTGGATGCTGCGCTCAATGTGGACGCTGCAGATATAGATAACTTTGGTGATGGCAGAGATGTGCAAATAGTATTTGATAAAGCCGCCAATGAA
>JACMJP010000161.1 GCA_014380545.1 Chitinophagales bacterium
AGTGAATCAATATTTTTTTTAACTCTGGGCGCTACATGATCATTGTAGTAAGTATCTGTGAGATTGCAAACAAACCTTTCTTCATCTGCTGTTTTCTTCCCGGATTGTCCGTTTGCTCTTATTGATAAGATCAGGATCATTATCAACAAAGAATAGTTATATAAATTTTTCATAAAATAGTTTTTAGTTATTGAATATTCATTGTGAAAGGAAGAACCCTGGTGTTATTTGTTTTCCAGTTCAGTAATCTTTTGCGCAAGCACATCATTCATCTTTTTCAATTCAATAATGTATAGTGTAAGCTCTTCAATTTTTTCCATCATGGTTACCTGCATTTCGCCAACATGCAAACCATTATTTTGAATTTCTTCTGCTGAGGGAACATTAGGTAAATGATTATTTTCTGTGATAAATTTTTCAAGTGCATCAATATCCATTAAAGTATAATCTTCATTAAATACATAATCTGCCCATGGATATATTTCTACTCTTAGTTCTTCACAAACTATTCTTCCGTCAACACTTAATTTATATCCTGATTTTGGAGTTACTGTAGCACCTCCCATTACAATATTTCCACTATGATCAATATACATTCTTGTTGTAGCGTTGGATGCAAAAACTAACCTACCATCTGTATTAGCGGCATGTATACCAATGCGCAAGTCTTCCCCTAGTGCCTGCATATAACCGAGGTTTTCATCACCGTCTCTTAGCGTAATATAAGGATCAGTGCCATCAAGAACAACTACATCTTCAGTACCTGAGATAGTAAGTTGCGCTGTTGAAACAACGTCTGTTGTGCCTATTCCTATTTGAGAACTTACATGCAGATCACCGTTAACGCCTAATTCAAAATTTGTATATGGTGTGGATGTGTTTATTGTTACTTCACCTGAAGGATGCACAAATAATTTATCAAAGCCATTTGCTCTTAAAATAACTCTGCCTGTATCATTAGTAATATATGTTGCTAATTTCAGATCATTACCATCAGCCTGCAGATAACCAACATCAACTCCTGCATTTTCCATACTGATATAAGGTGCAGTTCCGTCAATGGTCACAACTTCACTTGTTCCGTTGATTGTTAATTTACTTTCTGTACTTGTGGTATTAAGGGAAAGATTATTTAGAAAAGAATTCCCATTGGCATGAATATCATTCCATGAATTTGCTGCGCTTCCGAGATCTAATGTATTATCTGCATTCGGATTTAATGACTGGTTAATTGCAGTAGCATTTAAATTAGCAAGTGTTTTATTTGCGCCTCCTGCATTTGTCACCGGGCCCCATGCTGCACCGTTATAGAAATAAAATCCCGGAGATGCATTTGTCTGATAAATTAATAAACCTGTAGCAGGTGCTGCAATTGCATTGCGCTGCGCCTGGGTCATGCGGGGAACGAGCATTCCCTGTGTGGTTGAGGTCATTTCAAGAATTGATGAGGCATTAGGCGCTAATGTTCCGATGCCTGCACTTCCTGTGGCAGGAAATGTATTTGTTTGTGCGTACAATAATTGCAGTGTTGCACAAAAGGTGATAAATAAAATTGTCTTTTTCATAATAGTATTTTTTAATTGCAAAATTGATTTCAGATAAGAAGTAAAAAAATAACCTAATACGGTTATGATAAAAACGGAGGAGAAAATATGAATCTGAAAAATTATCTAATAAAATAACTGAAGAGGTGAATTAATTGCAAATTAAATGATCTTTTGATTGATCACTTTTAAGATGGCTTCAGAAATGCTTTCGACATGCAATTTTTTATAAATGTGTTTCATGTGGCTGCGAACTGTTTCGTAAGCAATATCATATTTCACAGCAATCATTTTATAACTTTTTCCTTCCACAAGTAATTGCAGGATTTCTTTTTCCCGGGATGTTAAATTATAATTTTCATTATCCGGATAAACGGGTGCGAATTTTTGAAATAGCTGTAATACTTTTCTAGCAACGTTGGTGCTCATTGGAGAACCACCCTGATATACATCGTTGATTGCATTAATTAATTCAGATGGCGTACCATTCTTGAGTAAATAACCTGATGCACCGGCGCAAATCGCATTAAAAATATTATCATCATCATCAAAAACAGTTTGCATTAATATTTGGAGATCACGGAATTCAGATTTAATTTTTTTAACCCCATCAATACCATTCATTTCAGGCATTTCAATATCCATTAACACCACATCGGGCTTTGATTGTTTAATCTGAAAGATTGCATCTGTGCAATCGGCCCATGCACCTACACAGGAATAACCGGGTGTACCGTTAATAATAAAATACAGACTTTCCCGATAATGTTTGTTATCTTCAAAAATGACTACACGAATGCTTTTTTGATCTGCCATGTGATGTGTTGAGAAACGTATTTATAAAGGTCGTGAACATTCACCAATTGTGGTGTAACCTAATTAGGTTATATGCATTTTAAAGATTACTGAAGTGCCTTCTCCAATTTTTGAAATTATTTCAACGTTGCCGTTTATTTCTTTTGCCCTGAACTTCATGTTTTTTAATCCGTTACCCTGATTTATCATACTTTCTTCCCCGGAAGATTCTACAACAAAACCCTTCCCGTCATCAGAAACTTCCAGCATTAAAATATTCTGTTGTTCTTTTAACCTGATGATTATTTTTTTACACTCAGCATATTTTACAGCATTATTTACAGCTTCTTTAAAAATGAGATATATATTGCGGCGTTTTTCCATCGGTATATCTAACTGAGCGGTCTCATCCCAAATAAAATCAGGTATAATATTATTTGCAGCACACAGATCAGTTGCAAACGAACGCATCCTGCTCTGAAGGTTTTTAATTTCATCATATTTAGGATTAATTGCCCACACAATGTCGCTCATATTTTCAACAATTTCTTTTGCATTTTCGCTAATCTTCTTTAGCATCTTTCCTGCTTCCGGTAATTTTTCTTCTGCCTGTGTTTTCACAACTTCACTATATAACCTGATGCTGCTGAGTGATGCTCCTATATCATCATGCATATCTAAAGCGATATTTGTACGCAGCTGTTGTATTTCATTTAACCTTTCAAGTTTTTCAATCTTAAGATCAGTTTTTCTTTTTAGCTGAATGCGTTTAAATAATGCGAATCCTGTAATTCCAAATAAAATTGCTAAAGCTGACGAGCTGATAATAGCAATTCGTTGTCTTGATAGTTTTGTATTTGAAATTTCCTGTTGTGCGTTGAGTAAAATAATTTCATTATCTTTTTTTTCTGTTTCGTATTGAATATTTAATTCCTCAAGTTTTTGATGCGATTTAATTTCAGCGATTGAATCATAATATAATGTTATTTTGTTCAAAAGCGTAAAAGCACCTTCATAATTACCTGTTGCCTGGTAATAATTCATTTTTTGTTGCTGGAAGGTGATGATACAATCCTCAATTTTGCTGGTTTCCGCTAATTTTTCAGCTATGTTAATTATTTCCCTTTGTTCTTCATACCTTCCTCTTAGATGTAATACTTCACTGAGTTGTACAAGTGATGAAAAATTATCATAGGTAAGTATGGAAATGTCCTGAAGCTTTATCGTTTCTCTAATTATTTCCTCTGCTCTGTCTAAAGAATCTAATTTTATTAGAGCTTGTGAAAAGTTACCGAGAGATTGAATATAAGAATTTACAGGGGTATATTTTTTTTTAAGCTGGACACTTTCGTTAGCATATTTGTAAGCCAGTTTAAATTCTCCCTTATCGTAATAATTACTGCCTGTGTGATCGTAAATTTCTCCCTGCATGCCTTTAAGTTCAAGCCGTTGTGCAATTTCTCCGGCTTTTAATAAGTATTTTATATCATCTTCGTTCTTACCTAAAATAGATCCGTATTTAAAATAGACAAGCATTAGATTTATTTCTTCATTGAAATTTTCAGCTAGTTTAACAGCTTGTATCGTCAATTTAACCGCTTCATCTTTCTTTCTTTTTTTTACTAAAGGCAAAGCTTTACCGGAGTATAAACTGCATAGTAATTTTATATCTTCAGGATCATCAGATTGTTTATTTGCCAGTGCAATACCTTTATCAAAATAAATGATTGAGGAATCAATTTTGTAATTAGCGTTTAGCATTATACCCTTGATCAAATAATAGTAAGCTGTTGCAAAAGAGCGCTCCTTTTTTTCAGTTATTAAATTTAAAAGTGACGCACTGTTTTCGGTAATTACAAGTGCAGTATCCGGATGTTCATCGGTAAAATATATATTTGCTAGTGTAAGTTTAGAAAACAATAATTCAGAAGGATCTCCTGATTTATTAGCAAAGCTTAATGATTTGTTTGCGTATTCTTTCGCTTTTTGAATCTGGAAAAGAAGCCTGTAATAATTTGCAATCTCCCTCGTATTTTTTGCAAGAACAGAAAAATCTTTTTCTACCAGATTTTTTTTCTTTAATTCCTCTATCATTTGCGGAACAGTCTGGGTAAAGCAAATGCCCTGAGAAATAAAAATTACGCAAAACAGGATTGTACAATGTAATTTCATTTTACATAAGTATGTGCTTGGGGGTACATGTAAACTTTTAATTGCCGTAAAAGTAACGCCGGTCTTATTTTTTTAATAAACCTCAAATTTATGTTACATAATTGGTAACTTCCATAAAACAAAAAGCCCCGCAATTTACTGCGAGGGCTTTTTGTTTTATTATAAACTTCTCCAACTTTTTTATTCTTCCACTACTTCAAAATTCACCTCTACTTTCATATCTTTTAATAGGTGGATGGATGCAGTGTAAGTACCGAGGGTTTTTATTTCTTCGGTAACAGAAATTTTCTTGCGGTCAATTTCAATACCCATTTGTTTTTTAATCGCTTCTGCTAATTGCACATTTGTAACACTTCCAAATATCTTATCACTTTGACCAACTTTAGCTCCTACTTTCACCGTTGTCTTTGTAAAGAGGTCCTTCATCTGCTCCATCTTATCTGCAAATTTCTTTTCTTTAGCATCAGTCTGCCGTTTTAATTCTTCCAGCATACGACGGTTTCCATCGTTTGCAACAACAGCTAATTTTTTAGGGATCAGAAAATTTCTCCCGTAGCCATCACGAACTTTAACAATACTATTCGCATCGCCAAGTTTATCTACATCCTTTAATAATATCACTTCCATTGTAAATTATTTAAATAAATCAGTAACATAAGGTAAAATTGCTATCTGCCGACCTCTTTTAATAGCCTGCGCCACTCTGCGTTGATATTTTAATGAGTTTCCTGTTAAACGTCTTGGTAAAATTTTCCCCTGCTCATTTAAAAATTTCGTAAGGAAATCAGGGTTCTTATAATCTATGTATTTGATACCGCTTTTCTTAAAACGGCAATACTTTTTGCGCAGATTCCCAATTTTGGGTGCTGCAAGATATCTGATATTTTTATTTGCTGCCATAATTTTCCTCCTTTAAGCTACAGATGGTTCTGATTTTTCTTTTGTTTCAGTCTTTCTTCCTCTTCCTATTTCGCCTCTTCGTTTGCGTTCATTATAGTCAATCGAATACTTATCGAGACGAATAGTATGGTGGCGGAGAACATTTTCGTCACGGGTAAATTGCAGTTCAAGGTTTCCTACAACATTACCCGGGCCTATATATTCAAGCAAATAATAGATGCCAGTTGTTTTCTTCCGTATTGGATACGCAAGCTGGCGGAGTCCCCAAAGTTCTTCATGCACTAATTGTGCACCGTGTTGCTTCAGGTATTCTTTGTAATTACCGGTTGATATTTTCACATCATCATCGCTGAGTACCGGAGTAAGAATCACGATTGTTTCGTACTGATTCATTGTATCTTTTATCGTTTTGTTTAAAACGGGCAGCAAAAATACGAAATGCCACTCAAAACTTCCAAACAGGGTTCATCTTTTCTCCTTCATACAATTTATTCTGTAAACCTTTTAAACCATTTTAGCATCTGAAGGGTCGAAGCTGTAAAATTTTATATTATGAAGAAGAATCTTAAAAATTTCGCCCTTGCAGTAGTTTTAAGCACAACTGCTTTTGTAGCCTGTAACAAAGATACAGCAAACAATGAAGCACAAACTTCCATTGATAACGGTTTGGCAGATAATTATTTTAATGACATGTACGCTGTAGTTAATAATGCTGCAGCAGATAATGGATTTGCCGGATTTATGAGTGATAATTCTGCTAATAAAACAGCATCGTCTTCCTGCCCCGAAGTAATATTTAGTGAACCATTAGGTACATTTCCTAATACAATGACTATTGATTTTGGTGATGGATGTATCAGTTATTTCGGAATTGAAAGAAAAGGAAAGATCATTTCAACATTTACAGGACCTTATAAAGATGCCGGGACAATTATTACCATTACTACTGAAGATTATTATGTAAATGGTGTGCAGGTGGAAGGAATAAAAACAATTACAAATCTTGGTTTGAATGATGCAGATAATATGCATTTCTCAATTGTTGTTACTGATGCGAAGATCACTTTATTAAGCGGAGCAGATATTACTTGGAATAGTGAGAGAGACCGTGAATGGGTGGAAGGGATTTCAACACCGGAAATTACAGATGATGTATATTCTATTACCGGAAGTGCAACAGGAATTAACCGTGATGATATTCCTTTCACTATGCTTATAATAGAGGCATTAAGAAAAGAAATGGATTGCAACTGGATTGTGAGCGGAGTTTGTGAAATAACCCCTGACGGAGAAGAAACAAGAACAATTAATTATGGTGACGGAGAATGTGATAATGAAGCAACGTTGACAGTTGGAGGTTTTACAACTACTATAGAATTACCATTTTAATTTCCTGTATTGGTTATAAATAATAAACCCGCTAAATTCTTAGCGGGTTTATTATTTATGGTTATTAGTTTTCTTTGTCAGCACTTTAATAAATCCATCATTTCTTTTGAAAATGCATTTTCAGGATCTAATTCCAAAGCCTTTCTAATAAATTCACAAGATTTTTTATTATCTTTTTTTAATTCATAATTATATCTCGCCATATAAATATATGCATCTATTAAGTTAGCTTTATTTTTAACTGTATCCGCCTGTGCTATCTCAATATATTTATCATAGTGCGGAAATGCTAATCCTTTAAAATCAACTGTATCCATACTTGAATTTGACTTTGCCCTCCATAAATAACCATCGGGAGATGTTGGTTGTTTTTCAGCAAACACAGTAAAAGATGAATCAGCTTTCAGGTAATTGTTCATATTATAATACGCCCTACCCAAGTAAAACACATCAATAGATCCATTTCCGTATATGGAATCCTTTGCTTCAAATATTTTCGTAACATCTTCCCATTTACGCAAATTAAATAATGCTTTTCCATACTCGGAATATAGTTCAGCATTTACTGAATCACTTTGCAATCCCTGTTCGTAAAAGAAGATTGTGCGAACTGTATCTTTATTTTGAGCAGCAAGCCTGGCAGAATAAATATAATCATTTGGATTTACTTTCTTTTCATCAATACTCCAAAACTTCATACTTGCATCATACCCTTCTTTATAATTTTTTAATTCATAATTCGACCAACTAATAATTCTCCAGGCAATATAGTTTGTGCTATCTTTTAATAAATAATCTTTTGAACATGTAATGGCTTCATCATATTTTCCAAAAGTATATTTCAGGATACATACATCAAGTTGTGCTTCTTTATCATTATCATTTAATTCAATATATCTCACAAATGCAGCTTCCACTTCAGAGTAACGACCTGCGTAATATAAATTTTCTCCATATTCTTTCCATGCAATTGGATTACCTGGTTCCAGTGCTAAATATTTTTCATAATTACCTGCGGATACACTAAAGAGGTGCGCATTAGAATTTATTCTTGCCATGTTCAACCATGCGGGTGAAAATTTATCATTAAAAGAAACAGCATTTTCATATTGGCTTAATGCTTTACCTGCATCTTTATTTGCAAGATGGGCATCACCAAGGCGAAGGTAATATACCGCATTTTGTGGCGATAATGCAACTGCACCTGCTAGATAACCAATCGCTTCAGTAAGGTTTGTAGGTTTTGGAGTAACATAAGCATCACCAACTTCATACAATACCTCAGCATTTTTTGATTTTGTAACCTGCACAGCTTTATCAAAAAAAGTTTTTGCTGACGCAGCATCATTTCTTAATAATGCAAGTCTACCTCTCGATAGTAAACTGGTAAAATCCCTGTCGCCCTCAGGAATCTGGCTGTAAAATAATTTTGCAGAATCCACAATTCCTTTTTTGAAATAGATATTTCCTAGGTAATAATTAGCAGTTGCAGCCTGATCGGCGTTGCTTTTTAAAGCATTCAACACTTTAACAGCATCATTATATTTTTCAGAAACAATGAGTTGTTTTGCGTAGTCAATATTTTGTGCATGCACAAACTGAAATGCAAATAAAGCAATGAGCAATTTAAAGGTTTTAATTTTCATTTTATTTAATCTTCGTTTATTAAAATTTGCCGTTCCGGAATTTGAGACGGAATTAACCCTGCCTTTAAGAAAATTCGTGCCGACTTTTGTTTATAGAGGAAATTTACAAAACCCATACCCACTCTTTCCGAAATATTTCCTACCACAACGTTAATTGGTCTAACCAATGGATATTCTTTAGTGGCAATTGTACTTTGTGATAATTCAGCAATCATTCTTACGCCTGTGGTATCAGTATGCACAACTTTTAAAATTTTTATTTCTTTCAGGATATCCTTCACGACAGGATCATCATTATCACTTAATTGAGCGAAAGATAAAAATCCTATTGCATTTTTATCAGTTTTCAAATATTGCATGAATGCTTCCAAACTATCTACGGCAAACATATTCTGTGTGGATGGTTGTTGTAATCCTGTTGTATTAAAAAGATATGCTAAAGTACCTGATTTTGCATTCTCAAAAATAAATTTTGTGTCAGTATATTTATTTTTTACACCTGCACTACTGTTTTGGATGAAAGCATCAAGATCAAAAATGCTATCAGGCATTTCCGTGCTGGCGATAACGGCAATAGCCTCATATGCAATAATGTTTTGTTTTGGTCTTAGTCCCTGCGTAATGGAAGCATTATTTAACTCAGCCTCACTTAAATTCCTTCCAATCATCATGAGTTGGATGGAATCCTTTAAAAAAAGATCTATAGCATCCTGTTCGGTTACATAGCTTGCTTCAATATCTGTGCTGTCAAAAACATTTTCATAACTTTTAATTAATTCATCTGTAAGTGATTTGTAGTTCTCATCACAGGTAATTTGTGCAGCACCAAAATTGTATTCGAAATCAGATAGCTTATTATTTTCTTTTTGTTTGCATGCTGCTGAAAAAAGGATCAACATGAAAAAAAAATAACCAATACAATTTTTACATTGGTATGCTGCAAATATGTTATTTATCTTTCCTGATCTCATTTATTAACCTCCATGTTCTGAATAGGCCGTACACCAATAATAATGCACCTAATGCCCTGCTCCAAATTTCATCTAAAAAATTAATGGTTTCAGGTTTAGCAGTTAAAAATATGCCGAGCATAAGATATACTATTGATGCAAGTGACTTTAATAAAAAGAGCGGGCTTGTAAAAATTGATCGTTTCATTGTAATAAAAAAAACTGCATATAAGGCTATGCAGTTTTAGCTTAATTAAATTGTATCTTATTAATTTGTATTCAATTTGAACTGAACAGGTAATGTATAACTTACACGAACTTCCTTACCCTGTTGTTTTCCTGCTTTCCATTTAGGCATTGATTTTACTGCCCGGATGGCTTCCTGATCAAGCAATCCATCTACGCCTCTTTTTACCTGAACATCAGTTATAGATCCATCTTTCTCAACTACAAACTGAACATATACTTTTCCTTCAATTCCATTATCTCTCGCAATCTTTGGATATTTTACGTTTTTGTAAAGCCAGTCGTATAAAGCTTTTTCACCACCCGGAAATTCAGGCATCTGTTCAGCTACATTAAAAATTTTCTTTTCATCAACCACAGGTGCGTCAGAAACAGTAATAGTTGGTTCTTCAACAATAAGATCTGCATTTGGATCACCTTCCTGGGTAACAGTTGCAATTTCATCTTCAATATCTTCAATTGCTATAATAGTATCTTCATCAGCAACTAATTCATCTTTCAGGGCCTGGTATTCCACAAATCTTACGGTTGGTCTTGTAGGGGGAGGAGGAGGTGGTGGTGGTGGTGGCGGTGGCGCTGCTTCATCTAAAGGTGGTGGTGCTTCCAATGTTACTGTTGTAATAATCTCATCATCTTCTCCTTTGTTAAGAAAAGATAAGTTTGCATATGTAAGGCCGGTAAATACAACTGCAAAACCTGTTGCCCACATTAATCCCCGGAGTGTATTCTTATTCAAAATTTGTCTCAGGAAATAAGCCCCGTAGCTTTTGTTGCGATCGTCAAAAACGATCTCATCCATTGAAGCTGTTAAGTATTTTTTATTATCGTCCATCATAATATTATGGATTTAAGGTTTTTATTTTTTCCTGATGCTGTTATTTTGAATAATCCATAAATGCATTAAAATTATTTTATTGAACTGGTTCAGTGACTATTTCAGGTATCCTCGAAGGATCTAATACACCTCCATTTGCAATTGCTTCTTCCTCCAATGGTGAAATATCCTGTATAGCGTATCGCTTTGTGGCAGTAATATCCATCTCATCAAGAATATCTACCATGTTTTTATAATTTGCATCATCGGTCATTTTAATAATGCAAATCATTTTATCCGAAGATTCATATTTTTTTTCAACTTCCTTCTGTTTGTCGTAAACAACTTGCCTGATACCTTCAGGAGAATAATTTGTTGTTTTCATATCAAAAACAACTATTCCGTTATAATACCAGATCTTATCGTTTTTATCTAAAATTACATTGAGTACCCATCCTTCTTTCACATCTTCCTTATCTTTTTCTTCAGTTTTTTTAGGCATATTTAATTCCATTGCCTTTGGCTTCGCTAGTGTTGTAGTAAGCATGAAAAATGATATTAATAAAAAAGCAAGATCAACCATTGGTGTAAAATCCACCCGGGTTGACATTTTTTTACTTCTTACTTTACCTTTACCATGTTTACCATGACTCCCTTTCTCAGGGGTTTGAATATCTGCCATAATATATTATTTTTTATTCAGGTTTCACTGCTTCACCCGATCCTTCCAATGAAGTGATCAGGTTAAAAGTATTTACATTCACCGTTTCATTTGTGAGTGTTTTAATTACTTCCTGAATTGTTTTAATATTTGATTTACTATCTCCTTTTATAGCTACTCTCATATTCGGATTTGCATATCGCCCTGCCATTATCCAATCCTGCAATTGATTATTACTTGAATCAATAGGTATGCCTGGCATTTGTTCCCCGGTTAACGATTGTATATAATCATTCCCTTTTGTTAGTATGTCAGGTAATTGCTGTACATCAAAACCCATCATTTCAATATTAGCAAATTCAGTTTTTTGTTGTTCAGATAAATTTTTTAATACAGGATATTTATCCCCATACTTTTCTATCATATTATTCAAGGAAGTGCTCTTCAATTCAAGGCTGCTTAAAGAATAAAACACTTTTCCTTCTTTATCAACTGAAATAGTCATAAGCGGATCAGGCAATATAAGTTCTGATCTTGAAGTAGGCGTATCAATAATTACAGGCTGATGCGGGCGAAACTTGGCTGTCAGGATAAAGAATGTAAGCAGCAGGAATGATACGTCAGTCATTGCTGTCATGTCTATAGCTGTACTTTTTCTTGGTAATTTTATTCTTGGCATTTTTTAATGCTTTAGTTGCTTTTTATAATATTTACTTCTCTTTTGCAGCAAATGTTTGAGATATACTGAAACCCATCTCATCAATACCGTAAGTTAATTTATCAATCATTCCTGTAAATACGTTATAACCTATAATTGCAAAAGCTGAAGTTCCAATTCCGATAGCAGTGTTAATAAGTGCTTCAGAAATACCTGCAGATAATGCTGCTGGGTCAGGTGAACCTGTGGTAGCAAGTGCTGCAAAAGCTCTGATCATCCCGATTACTGTTCCGAGAAGGGCGATCAAAGTACCAATGGAAGCAATGGTTGCGAGAATTGGTAAATGGCGCTCCAAAGCAGGCATTTCCAATGCTGTTGCTTCTTCTATTTCTTTGCTGATATTTAATACTTTCTGCTCCATTGTCGCCTCTCTATCCATTTTCATTTCTGCATATTTATGTAAACCTGCATTCACAACGTTTGCGACAGAGCCCTGTTGTTTGTCGCATTCCTTTAATGCTGAATCAATATCTCCATTGCTTAAATGGTATTTAACCTTTTGAAGGAAACTTTCAACCGAACCTTTCCCTTTCGCTTTAGAAATAGTGAGTGCCCTTTCGATACTGAATACTACCATCGTTAGGAAAATACCGAAGAGTATCGGTACGATAAATCCTCCTTTATAGATAATACCAAGGAAATTACCCTGAAGCGGATGGCCCAATTCGTCAAAATTCTTATCTGCTCCGCATACAAATCGCCAGAACAAGAATCCAATAATAATATTGATGATAATAACGACGATCGGCAGGTAACCTGAACTACTTTTCTTTTGAGGTTTTTTTGCTGTTTGGCTCATACAATTTGATTTTTAAACTTATTGAATTTTTAAGTTGAATGGCAAATATATGCTAATTTTTAACAAACAAAAGTTCATTGCTAAAAGATTACTAATCAATGCTAATTATTTTTAATCTTTCAGGATGCTTAACACAGCTTGCCTTGTTACCAGCCTGAAACTCCAGATGTGGGCACTATATTACTTCCATATGTTGGTTTTACCATAGTTTGACATTACTCCAAAATAAAAGCAGCCCGCTGAGGAGCTGCTTCTATTCTTAACATACTATTAATACTATCCGTTACGACCTCCAAAATTTACTCTTCTTTCTTCTTCACTCTTTTGTTCCTGCATCATATTTTGCATTGCATCGCCAAAGCGCCAGCTCAAAGAAATTCCTGCAATTCTTGAAATGGGTTTAAAAGTATATGTTGAACTGAATGTTTCATCAACAAATTCATTCGTGAATTTCATGCTGTTGAAAATATCTTTCACATTGATATTCACAGATAATTTATCATTGATAAATGATTTTTTAATTCCTGCATCAACAGAATAAAACCCATCAAAGTATCCCTGCGGGTTTGTAGAAGGCGACATATAATTTCCTGTTAACTGAAATGATGTGTTCTTCCAGAACTTAATTGTCGCACTTGCATAAGTGGATGCTGAAATTTTTGAATCAAGATCAACTCCGCTCAATTCATTATCAATTGAGTTTTGATATACTGACAGATTTAATAAAAGATCAAACCATTTTGTAACCGGACTCTGTATCATAAATGAAGCTCCAACATTTGTTTGATTATTCACATTTTTAACAGTAAGGTAATAAACTCCATCGCCTGCATATTCAAAATACTGAGTGAAAATATTATCCATATCCTGGTAAAAAATACTTGCCATAAGATAATGCTTCATCTGAATGAATTTAGAATAACTCAAAGACAATGAATTAGTATAATAGGGTTTAAGATCAGGATTCCCGGTAAACCAGGTGTAAGGAGTTGATTTATCAACGAAAGGATTTAACCACTGATATACAGGGCGTTCAATTCTGCGGCTGTAATCAAAACTTAATTCTCCACCTTTCTTTAATGTATATTTTAAATTTCCGCTTGGAAAAAAATCAATATAGTCATCGCTTTTTGCAGCGGCTGCTGTTGCGCTTTCTGTATTGATATTTGTGTATTCGCTTCTTAAACCAAGAGTATAATTTAATTTTTTAATTGCACCTGAAAAAGAAATATATGCGGCACTTACATTTTCCTGATACCTAAAATCATTACTTACGGTTGAATCATTTATCCATTCTCCGCTAATAATGTCTATTACCTGCGCATGTAAATTATTTTCTGTTGAGGTAAATGTATTTTTTAATCCTAATTCCAGTTTTGAAGTTTCTTTTATTGGCAATACATAATCAATTTTACCAGTGTAAATATCCACTCCAAAATCTGTAGCATCATTTCTTGTTGAAGTAAGCCCTTCAATCATATTACCATCTGCATCAAAGAAATTAGTTTCTGAAGGGATGGTATTATTATGACTGTAATGGGAATAGTTTGCATCAAAATTCACATCTTCGCCCTGTTTTGCGAATTTTTTAATGTAGTGGAGATTGCCTGAGTAATTATCGCCATCATAATTATAATCTAATATTGAATTATAGCTTCCACTAACGGTTCCGTCAATATATTTTGCATACAATACGTCATTAATTCCGAAAGAACCATTATCATTTCCATAACTCACACTTCCACCTACTGTATTTTTTTCATTGATAATATAATCTAAACCTATTTTCCCAAGATGATTGTCTGCTGCTCCATCCTGTGTAAATACTTCATCATATAGATACAGCGGTTCAGGATTTAAATAATTTTCACGATGACCATTGGCGGTGCTCTCAAAATAATTATGATTGAAATTATAACTTGCATTAAAACGGATTTTTTCAGAATTCGAAAAATAATTTCCGCCAACATTCCAGCTTCCTAATGTTTCAGCCCCGGCATTTAAAGTTCCATTTTTTCCGGATGCTTTTGTTTGTTTTGTTTTTAAATTAATAATACCGGCACTTCCGGCTGCATCATATTTTGCACCGGGTGTTGTAATAACTTCAACAGCAGAGATCATATTAGCAGGAAGCTGCTTTAAAAAATTTGTGAGATCATCACCGCTTAAATTTAATGGGACATCATCAATCATCACATTAATTCCTGTATTGCCTCTGATAGAAACATGTTCGTCTTTATCAACTATAATATTAGGTACACCCTTCATCATATCTAGCACAGTGCTGTTTGCATTTGTTAAAACCTGGTCGGCATGATAAACTATTCCACCGGGTATTGTTTCAACTATCTTTTTTTCTCCCACAACAGTAATTGCATTCAATGCATTGTCTGAAGTCTGCAATGCGATAATGCCAATATCAATTGAATTATTATTCACAGAAAATTTTTCAGAGAAATGGTCAGCATATCCAATAAAAGAAATTTTTGTGATATAATTTCCAGCTGTAATTTCTTGTAGCAGAAAACTTCCGGTACTATCAGTAAGTGTTCCTCCGGCAATGGAAGAGTCAGCAGCATTTAATAAGGAGACAGTAGCAAACTCAATTGGCAATTGTGTTTGTTTATCGGAAATTTCCCCCTTTAATGTGCCGTTATTCTGAGCAAAAGTAAAAGAGGAGATAAAAAATGTGATGATGAGTGTAAGGTTGAGTTCTTTCATAACAATTTATTTTTTTGATGCGGCAAAATTGTATGTAATAATCTATAGCAGGAAAAAAATTAGACAAACAAGCGGAATTTGTCGATGTGTTACACCTCTTAACATGTTTTAAAGGATTCGCACATGCTTTTCATTTTGTCGAAAGAATACAGAAATTTGTCGAAAAGAATAAATTCCTATATTTATAAACCGGAATTTTGCTTACTATGACTTTCCAGGAGCGGTATAAAAAAATATTTAAAACAAAACAATTTAGGGTCCTGTTGCATGTTGGGTTTTGGTCATTTTATTTATCTCTACCAATTTTTCAATATTTTGCTTACACAACTTTCAGCAATAACTGGATCATTCTCATTACGGTCATTAATTTAATTTATGTAGCATATTATTATCCGTTTGCATATTATGTCACTCCCAAATTTTTTAACGCAAGAAAGATGCACTTTTTTATTCTTTCTTTATTGGCCTTGTATGTTTCATTTTTTTATCTGTGTCTTTACATAGAGAAATATGCTGTTGCCAATTATACATTTAATGAGGCTGATATGGGGTTTTTAAGTCAGGCTGTGCAGAGGCAGGTTTATTACCTGCCCGAATTTTTACAAGTAATAATTGTAACTGCAATTCCCCTTTCCTTAAAGTTTATGCGCAGGTTTTATAAATTACAGGATGAAAAATCTAATCTTGAAAAATTAAACACTAACCTTGAATTGAATTTTTTAAAATCGCAGCTTAATCCGCATTTCCTTTTTAATTCACTGAATAATATTTATTCCCTTGCGTTGCAGAAAAATGATAAAGCGCCTGAAATGATCATAAAGCTAAGTGATCTTATGCGGTATATGCTCTATGAATGTAATGTTGAGAAAAGCGACCTCGAAAAAGAAGTTACATTTATGAAAGACTACATTGATCTTGAAAAAATAAGACATGGTGAAAATGTAGAAATTGATTTTATTATTGACGGCGATCTGAAAAACAAAAAAATACCACCACTATTATTAATTCCGTTTGTGGAAAATGCATTTAAGCATGGTGTGAATGCACAGTTTGGTAAAAGCTGGGTGAAATTTAAGCTGGCCGCAAATGCTACTACCATTCAATTCATAAGTGAAAATAATAAACCCTTCAATGGAATTTCTGTACATACAAAACCTGGAGGCATTGGTATTGAAAATGTAAAAAAAAGGCTTGAGTTAATTTACCCGGCTAAACATACATTACATATTGATGAGCAAAACAGCATTTATAAAGTAGATTTGGAGATTAAAAATTTATGAGCAGAAAAATAAAATGTTTAATTGTGGATGATGAACCGCTTGCACAGCAGGTTATTGAAACGTATATTGTTAAATTGAATACGCTTGAATTAGTAAAGAAATGTAATAATGCGATGGAAGCATTTGAAGCCTTGCAACAGCATACAATTGATGTAATGTTTCTTGATGTTCAGATGCCTGTGATTACAGGCATAGAATTTTTGCGTTCCTTAAAAAATACTCCGCATATCATTTTAACAACAGCATATCCCAATTTTGCACTGGAAGGGTTTGAATTGAATGTTACGGATTATTTACTAAAACCAATTTCTTTCGAGCGGTTTTTGAAAGCGGTGAATAAAGTTACTGAAAAAATATCTGCTCAAAATTATTCTGCTACTGCTGAACCAAATAACCAACCGGATTATCTTTTTGTGAAAGAGAACAGTAAATTAGTGCGTATTAATTTCAGCGACATAGATCATATTGAATGTATGAAGGATTATGCAAAAATATTTACGAAACAACGTATGATCGTTACGCATCATACGATGAAAAAATTTGAAGAAGTGCTACCTTCTGAGATATTTATCAGGGTGCATAAAAGTTATATTGTTGCTATGCCCTCAATTTTATCTATTTATGGAAACATGATTGAAACTCCTAAAACAAAAATTCCTATCGGCGCAAATTATAAAGATGAATTAATGAAAGTTATAAGTGGGTAATTATTACACATCACTTTTTTCTAATACACATACTTTTCTTTATAAATACTTTTCGTATATTTGGATACGTTATTGAACTTTGTGAAAAATTCGTGATATGAAACAATTATTTTTAATATGTGTATGTTTATTGGCACTGCAAACTCTCCAGGCACAGGACAGGGCAATAGGTTTAAGAATAAACGGAGGAACGGTAACAAACGCCGAAATATCTTACCAGCAATGGCTTGGAAGCAATAATCGTTTTGAAGCTGACCTCGGTTTTGGAGGTGGCAATTATTTTAATGTTATGAAATTAGCAGGGTTATATCAATGGTGCTTTGAGCTGGAATATCCTCTGGCATGGTATGTTGGTGCAGGAGCAAGTGTTGGTTATTGGAATTTTGAAAATGGTTTTGATGCACCAGATGACCATGGTATTTTTCTGAATATAGCCGGGCAGGTAGGGATAGAATATACTTTTGAAATTCCTCTGCAGGTAAGTTTGGATCTTCGGCCTGAATTAGGTTTAGTGAATGGATATACAAATGGAATTGATGCAGGAGTTGGGCTAGGAGTGAGATATACGTTTTGATCTATCAATTACTGAATATAAAAATGCCGGAAAATATCCGGCACTTTATTTTTAATTATTTCGATACTTCTTATATAATCTTATTCCAAGCATTAATACAACAACTAAAATAACTAACCCACTTAATCCCCAAACCAATCCCATCATATCTTTTAATTGAATCAGAAAAACAATTGCTACTAAGAATACGGTTGATAGTTCATTAAACATTCTGAGTTTCTGTGAAGATAACTTTACAACTCCCTTCTGCAGATTTTTTGTAATACGGATGCAATAAAAATGATAAATGATCAGGCACACAACAAAAAACAATTTCGTGTGCATCCATCCTTCTTTTAAAAATTGAGATTGAATTGTAAGTAAACAGATTCCCGTTATCAAAACTAAGATCATGGAAGGTGTGGTAATAATATTCAATAACCTTTTTTCCATCACTTCGAATTGTTTTGACAAAATAGTTTTACCCGGTTCCTGCTTCTGTAATGCTTCCGTATGATAGATAAATAACCGCACAATATAAAACAATCCGGCAAACCATGTTACAATGAAAATAATATGCGATGCAAGAATATAAGGATATGCTTCACTCATAAAAAACAAAACTAAAATAAAATCCTTTTTGCATTGCTTTTCCCTGTAACAAATAAATGTTTACAATCCATTCATGAAATAAAAAGTGAAATTTAATTTATTACTATATACTGTTAAATTATCTTTATGAATTCATTCTTTACCTTCATTATGAAACATTTTTTACAGTCATTCATTGTTGTAATTCTCTTAACTTCAATAAAAACCTATGCACAATTGCCTGATCATTTTGTTGACCAGGTAATTCTCGGGGGATTAAATGAAGTAATAGGAGTTGATTTTGATACAACCGGAAGAATGTATATTTGGGAAAAGGGCGG
>JACMJP010000162.1 GCA_014380545.1 Chitinophagales bacterium
ACCACCATGGATACATTTTGCACTGAAAGATTCACCACTTGCTTTTTTTCCTGTTAATCCGTAAATAACTAATATTTTATCAGAAGGGCAGCGTTTATATCTTCCGAGTATTGCAGTTACTGTTACAAATGCAACAAGAACAATTACACCAATAATAATTAATTCGCTCATGTAAATTAGGGTTGTTTATTTTTATTTAAATTATAATTTCTCTACTAATAAAATTGTGTTGTTTATTATTTCAACAACTTTCACAATACTTCCTGTTGCTATTTTATCACCTGTGGTCATCGCATCCATCTCCCGCAAGCTTCCCTGCACATTTACCTGTATCTTTCCTACGCCTCCCCTGTTTGCAGGAATTGGAATATAAACTGTTCCCGTTGTGTTGAGCGCATTTTGAATATTTAATGTTCCTGTGCTGGTGAGTTTACTCATGTAATAAAAAATATAAAACACCATAGCCACCATAAAACATCCCACTAAAATTCCGAGTGAAACTAAAACAAAACGGTTTTCAATTGCAGGCTCAAGTGCAATAACTGTCCAACCCAGGCCAAGAAAAAAATTAATAAAATTCCTGAAGGTGAATAATTGAAATGGTGCATGATCGTGCCCGGCAACATGATCAGTTGTACCAATATCAGTGTTTAAGTTGCTGTCAAAATCAGCAGTAACACCGGTATCGGAATCCATACCCAAAAAAGACATTACCATTTGGATAAGAAAGATAACAGATACTATGAGTGTGATTGCCCATATTACCTGCATAAAGGGATCAAGTGTACTCCACCAGTTGCTCATGGTTGTTCAGGTTTAAGATTCAAATATAAAACATTGACGGAGAAATACAGGAGATTATTGTAATTGAGGAATAGAAATACATTTCTGCAATCAAACTAATCTAAATTTTAAAAAAATGCCTGTAACTTTAATCACTCATAATTTATTTTCGTAATAAAATATACTTTGCGTTTTTTATTGCCGAATGATTCTTCCTTGTCTTTGATAGTTTGATAGCCATGTGCAATAAAATGATTATCGTACCAATATTGCATATTAGAATAAGATGCTTTTATTTTTTCTTCATCACTTTTTTCTTTTATAAAGTCAATGCTTTTTTCCTTTACGTTACCACCATCGGGGCTGAATGCAATGGATTTAATACTATTGCCACTTGAAAATAGCAGGCTGATAACATCGTCCTGAGTGGAAACAGATATGAACCGCCTTACAGAATAAGGTTTATATCCGGGACGCATTTCAAAAGTTCTGTCCCACAATTTTTCCCCTTCCATTGTAAAACCAACTGCTGTAGCATGCGTATAATAATATCCGTCAAATACTGTAGTGGTTGTAGTAGTTGGTTTGCCGTTTACATAAGTGGTTTTTGTTTCAGTTCTGTAAGTAGGATAAAACGCTTCACCAATAAAAATATACTGGTCATTCATTTCAATTATTTCATGTTCTGCAATATAATAATTAATAGAAAATTCTTTATCATTATCTTCTTTCCGTTCTTTCTTTTTTTCTATTTTCTCCTGTTTTTTTTCAGGCAGGTAAGATAAAAATTCTTCAAAGTCGAGGAAATTATAAAACTGTAAAAAATCTACTGTTTCTCCTGTTGTTTTGCATATATACATTCCTTCAGAACCCGTAGTTGATTTTGTAGAATAGGTTCCTGTAAAAATATATCCTTCATTGGAAACAGGAGAAGCAGAAATAGAAGTAAGCTTTTTTTCTGTATTTGCGGAAAGATTAAAAGTATTTGTTTTTTTACCTAAGTCATCTAATTGCATCACATATACATTGAGATCTCTTTTATTCAGCGCATTTATATAAACCATTACTTCACCGCTCTTCATCACCTGCATATTTTCAATAGAAAGGTCTTTTGTTCCGTAAGGAGAAATAGTGGTAGGAATAATAGTCTTTTTTCCTGATCCCATGTCAACAGACATCAGCACAGGACCTTTTTTTGTTCCCGCACTAATATAAGCAAGATCACCTGATACAATTAACTCTTTTACATATATTTTTTTAGTAGGAAATTTTCCTGTTTGTTTACTTACCGCAAGATCATCAGCATTAATTTTATATAGGATATAATTTCCTTTTCTGTCAGTGAATAATAAACTGAGTTGGGTTTCAGATTCAAACTGTTTGCTGAAGCCAAATTTTTTAGTAACCTCAAGTTTTTTTTCCGCACCTGGAACAAGTTCGGTATCATATCTTTCTACTTTCCAGTAATCGCCATCTTCTTCACGGGCATACATTAAAATACCGTCTTTGCCGAAAGGAGTTAAATTAAAATTTTCGAATCCGTCTTCCAGATCTATTTCAATTCTCTTTTCATTTACAACCTGTGCAGAAATAGTATTATTTAATAAAATGCAAAGAATAACGCACACAATTGTGCATGCATTCAAAAGGAGTTTTTTCATAAAATTTTAGATTGGTTAGGTAAAAAGTTTTGATAAAAATAAAATAATTATCCGGATTGAGGTAATACAAATATGGAATATACAAATTAATTTTTTGTTATGAACCTGATCTTATGCCAGGCATTATTCATATATCCTTTAAAATTCCATACATCTTTTACATATTCAGGCTGTGCATTTGCAGCACTGTCGAATGCACGGGCTATTAATTCATGCTCCCCATCTTGCAGATCGAGGCCAATTTCCCAAAATGCCCATGCCCATTTATGATCGCCTTCAGTTATTATTGCTGTTGTCCATGTTTCTCCTCCGTCAGTTGAAACGTCCACTTTTGTAATTATTCTTCCGTCGCCGCTCATTGCATAACCTTTTACAGTTATCTTTTTTTCAGAAATTATTTCATTATTTTTAGGAAATGTAATTGCACAATTTACTGCCAGCTCACTTAATTGTATGCCTGTATCCCAGTCAACAGTTTCCGCTTTTGCTTCGGGAGGAAATAAACGATAAGCATGATCCTGAAAATAATTTTTTGAAGGTTCTTTTTGTAAAGTAATTGTAGTCAACCATTTCACACTCCTTGCACCAATATAACCCGGAACGACTACCCGTAATGGAAAACCATGTGTGGGTTCAAGCGGTTTATCATTCATTTCATAAGCAAGCAAAACATCTTCAGTTAATGCCTTATTAATTGGAATGGATGCACCAAATCCTACATTTTCTCCATGACGGAAAACATCATCAGCGCCCATAAATTCAACATATAATGCGTCTGCTTTTACACCTGCTTTTTCTAAAATTTCTTTGAGAGGGGCACCAGTCCATGTTGCATTTCCTATTGCCCCTTCCTGCCAGGGAACTTCACCGGGAACCGGAGCAAAATCTATCATTTGATTTCTCCTGTTTCCTGCGCACTGCAGAGTTGCCATGACAGTATGCCTGGAAAAATCTTTCTTTAAACTATTAAGTGATAATTCCAGTGTTTCTTCAACCATTCCATTAACCGTCAACCGAAATGTGTCAGGATCAATTTCAGGAACATCACCGTGATTACGAATATAATAAAGTGGTTGTGGTGTTATAAAGTTTTCCAGCAATTTATCAACGGGAGGTTCTGCATTAACCGGATCAGTTGTATGAATGATAAGTTTCGGATCTTTCTTCATTTTACAAAGCTAAAATATTTATAAATTTCATTCAGTTATTTTTGATGCAATTATAACGAACAATAAATTTATTAAATTGAATAATACAGATAAACAAATATATTATCGCCTTATTGCATTATGGGCTGTTTGTGAAGGTGTGTTGGGTGGTATCATTCATGGATTTAATTTGCCCATATCCGGAATAATTGTGGGAGGAAGTGCAGTAATTATTATTTCACTTATAGGTTTTTATATTCCGCAAAAAGGAGCAATTCTTAAAGCGACAATACTTGTTTGTATTTTTAAAATGATGCTCAGCCCGCATAGCCCTTTGCCTGCTTATGTAGCAGTTTTTTTCCAGGGAATTACAGGCGAATTCTTTTTTTTATTATTGCCATCGCTGCTTAAAGTTAATCCTGTAAAACTTTTTAAAGTATCCTGTATTTTATTTGCAACGCTTGCACTTGTTGAGTCTGGTGTGCAACGCATTATTACTTTAACACTTATTTACGGAAAAGATTTTTGGGTAGCTGTAGATGCATTTATGAGTGGCATTACTGGAGAAGATACAATTACAAGATACAGTTACTATATAGCAGGCGGATATGTGCTCCTGCATTTTATTGCAGGGATAATTATTGGTTGGGTTGCTGGAAGAATTCCTGAAAGAATAATGGAATGGAAGAAAGATTTTCAGTTTATATTATTCTCAGGTGAGCAGGAAAATATTCATGATCGTGTGGTTGGTGAGGACACCAACCACGGTCAGTACCGAAAATGGAAGGCAAGCTTTTTTATTATCTGGATCATTTTAATTGTGTTGTTTCTTCAATCTGCATTTAATATAGGAAAACCACTTGTTACCGAAGGAACAATTTTAAATATCATTGTGCGCTCCGTATTAATTTTATTTACATGGTATTTTCTTTTAAGCCCGTTGTTAATTTATTTTTTAAAAAAAATGCTGACGAAGCAACAGGGAAAAAGCCAAAGTACTGTAAATGAAATTTTATTGCTGATACCTTCAACACAAAATTTAGTAAAGAAAAGCTGGCAGCTTTCCACAGATAGAAAGGGATTAAAACGATTGAATAAATTTATGAAAATTGTTTTAGTGAATGCATTGGAT
>JACMJP010000163.1 GCA_014380545.1 Chitinophagales bacterium
CAAAAATCATTATTAGGCTTGCTTACCGAAGTTCGGGTATACAATGCTTCCTATATGTCATTTATTGATTTTGAAAGTTATTTCAAACAAAGTCTCACCTCTGCCAGCTCATTCGATATGATTCAAACATACCCCAACCCGGCTAATAATATTATTTACCTGGAAGCAAATGATTTTATCACAGATAATTCTATAATATATATTTATTCTTCTGATGGAAAATTAGTTGGTGAACAAACATGTTCAGGTGATGATATTGAGAAAATAGACGTCTCCAACTTGCAGAATGGAATGTATTTAATTACAGTGAAGGGAAGTGATGTAAATAAGAATGGTGTGTTTATTATAAGTGAATAAATTAAGTGCATAATATTTAGAAACTTCCGGGGAAAAGGATTTTCCGGAAGTTTCTTTATTTTATCAGCAAGTCTTTTAATTCAACAACTCTAAATTCAGGTGAAGAAGAGAAGCATTGTTTCAATATCGGCACATGCCCGTTGCCAATCAGCAGGATGATCCTGTCATTTTGTTGAGGTAATGTTTTCAAAATATTATTATAGATCCTTAAATTTCTGCTATACCACCACATTGCCAGAATATCAGGCCCTTCATTTCCGGTAGTATTAAAATAATTAGACAAATAAGCTCCATGCATTCTGTTTAGTGTAGAAGGTTCAGCCATTAAAATAAAATTTTCAAGCATCGTCATTGTAATACCAATAGAATCAGAAGCATCATACCATTGCTCATATCTTTTATCCCAGTATTTATCTCTTATTGTATCTACATAATTTTGATAGTTCCACATGCTATCCAGCCATGCATATTTTTCATAATTATCTGAAGCAAAATTTCCAGCATCAACCGGGTATATTTTCTTCATGCCCGCATTTTTTGCAACCCGATAACCAATTTGATATACCTCGTTCCTGCCTAATTGATATTTATTTTCCAAAAATTCATGAAATAGTGAATCATGAAATGATGGATTCCAGGCCTCTATATAAACTCTTGTAGGATGAAATTTTAAAATAATACCTGCCAGTTCCTCAATTTCTTTTTGTCTTTCAGCAGATAATACATCAATAAATTTTGAAGAATCAATTTTGTGACCGTCCGCCTGAGGATAACCAAAATGAAAAGTACCGAGAATTAAAACTTCCGTTGGTTGATATCCCTCTTCCATCAGAATCTTATCCGGATTATTTTGTTCGATCTTTCCCCAGTCTATATGTTGTGCATTCAAAACATGGAGAAAACTTAAAGCTATTAATAACACAATTGCTGCCTTTTTCATTTGATGATAATTTACCGGTAAAGGTGAAACCTCAAAATTCATTTAACAATAAAACTCTGCATACATGCTGATTTCATCTGCATAAACTTCTACAGTTTGCAGACATGATCTTCCTGTTTGCAGATAAACTCTTCTTCCATACAATAAGTGTGTGTGACATAATTTAATTTCGCTTTCATGCAAAGCAGCAAGGGGCATTATTTAAGTTTATCTCTCATCTTTATTACAGTTTATCTTTTTTGGAATTATTCCAGCGCTATCTTTTTTGTGCTCACATCAAAACAAAGTTTATCTGAGTTATTACAGCAAATAGGTTCGCTGTTTACAATAACAGGATTATTATGTTTCCTTTTTATTGTGAACGGGTTTTATATTGTTTTAGACAAATATTTCAGGAAAATTAAAACTCCCTTGTTGTTTATTTATCTTTTGATAGTGTTTATTTGCTATGTATGCCTGCGATATTTAATTGAGCAGGTGTTTTCGATGATCATTTTCGGAGAGGTAAATTATAAAGGTGACTTTAAATTAGGGTATTATTTTACTGATAATATTTATTACGGTTTAACAAACGGATCTGTGGGAATTATTTATTTTTTCATTGTGTATAGTATGCGACAGTTGCGGGAAAAAAATGAACTGATCATTCAGCAGCAAAAAGCCGAGCTTACATTCCTCAGATCACAGATAAACCCTCATTTTTTATTCAATAGCCTAAATAATATTTATTCATTAATATATCAGCGGTCTGATAAAGCACTTTCGGCTGTACAAAAACTTTCCGAATTATTAAGGTATATGCTTTATGAAGAAAAAGAAACTGTTTTACTGGATGATGAAATCAAATATCTTGAAAATTATATTGATCTACAGAAAATAAGATATGATTATGAGATACCTTTTAACATGGAAATCAAGAACCCCTCACAAAAAATTATGATAACTCCTCTTTTGCTTATACCATTTGTTGAAAATGCATTTAAACATGGAGA
>JACMJP010000164.1 GCA_014380545.1 Chitinophagales bacterium
ATACAATCAATGAGAACACCTGGATGAAATATAAAATTGATTATAAGGCGGTGAATATGCAGCCTTTTAAATTGAATAATATAAATGCTTATCAAATGCGCTGCACTTTATCACAGGTGTCGCAGGAAAAACTTATTGTTTTATTTGTAGAAAATAATTACGCTTATAAAATTGAATATACTGCAACAAATATTTCCTATAATGATTTTTTAAAAGATGTTCGTAAAGTGATTAATTCTTTTGTGTTTGTGGAGTGATGAGAAATGATTAATGAATAATGAGTTTGTCTGGATTAGAGAAATGAAATTGATTTATTTACTGAGTTCATAAAGCCAATTTTTAGTATAGGGATGCTGTGTAAAAAATAAATATAACAACATCGCTTCCTTTGCTCTTCCTTTTGATGAAGGATGTATACCACCTTTTCCTGCATCATCACAATTCCATGTATAACCATTTGTATTTCCTTTCTCTCCATCGGTCCATAACATTGGCCCCCAATCCATAAATGGGATTTCGGAATATGTAAATCCGGGTTCATTTTTTATTTGTTTTTCAATAAGCCATTTTACTGTCCATGATGTGTAATATGCAGTAGGTTCCTTTAATTTCTGCGGTCCGTTTTCATTTCCAATATATCCTGCATAGGTTCTGTCAGAAATAAAAACCATTTTAATATTCGGGTAAAATATTTTAATATTCATCAGCATGAATCTATATTTTTCAATTTGAGAAGTACTTTGATCAGGAAATGGTAACTTATAATTTAAAATATCACCTGTAGATATCCAGACAACCTGAATTTGTTTTGCCGAAAGTTTATTGGATTGAATAATTGAATCAGTATTTCTCCAATAGGTGCTTTTTTCTGATGTCATTGCATTAATATCCTGGCCACCCTGTGCACCGATTATTACTTCCACTTTATTATTTATGCCAAGTATCTCATTCATATTGCGAAAATATCTTCCTGTCATTGCCGCAGTGCTAAACCCTAAAACAAGAAAACCTATTTTACCACCATTACTTGTGTCAATATCTCCATGTATGTTTAATGGTTGAATTTGTTTGGATAATTCAATCCCTTTATTATAATGCACTAATGGAATTGCATTTGACCCATTCGGATATTTACCTCCTGTGAAATTTTGAAATGTATCTTTTCCAAGATCAGCAATTGGGATAAATCCGGTTGAAGTTTGTGAGCAGTCCTGTGCTAAAACATTTTGTGAAATAAGGAATAGAGTAAACAAAATAAAATACTTCATAAAGCAAAATTAAAAACCTATTCCAACTGTAATCCTGAAATTGTCTGCCTGAGGATAAATGGTTGAAAAATCATAAGGAGTATAACTAAAATCAACCCTTGCAATTTTAAAAATATGTTCTATGCCTGCAGTAAATTCATAATAATTTCCCAAAGCGCTATCTGTAAGCAGAGCACTGAAAGTAAATACAGGTTGTAATTTTAATTGTTTGAATAACGGCAGCTTGTTAAATAAAAAACCCTCAGTGTGATAAGAAACATGTGTTTCAATAAATGGCTCTGTGGTACTGAATGTATAATATGGCAAGTTAAAAAAACTTGTATTATTGGATTTTGGGACCAGAGTTTCATTACCCTCAAAATGTTTTATATCTGCAATACTCATATTCTGTTCATTAAAATAATTCCCGGTTATAGCTACATATTCAAGATTACCCACAAGATTTAATTTAATCCTGTCTTCAATTTTGAATTCAACGTAATCATAGCGGACAAGATTTCTAAAAAATTCAGGTATCGCTTTTTCATATGTGAGTTGAAGAGTAGGGTAATTTGCCTGTGCAATATATTTCTTTTCCGGTATGCTAGCATATTTTTGAGCTATAACATATTTAAAAGTTCCCCCGATTGTAAACTTATCCCGCATATTTAATGCCTCCTTATCATCAGCAAAAGGATAATTATTTGATGTAAAGGTTCTTGTATCATAATTAATGTAAGGATCAATTTTTTCTGCATTCCGCAGTTGCTCCCTGTTCGCACATTCAGTATATGCTGTAAAATAAAATCCGTTAAATACTTCAATAGAATGTTTTAATGAAATGAAGTTTTTTTGATAGAGTTTTAATAAATTTCTTTCAAAGAGCAATGTAGAAACAGTATTGGCTAGTGGTCGAATACCATCCTCATTAAATTGCACAATATCATTTCCGCCTTCAATTTCGAATGATGCAAATTTTATAGGATTATATTCATATTTTAATGAGGCGTTTGTTGCAAATTTTTTAGACGCAAACCCATATTGAAAAGTAGGTATTACCGTTAATTGTTTTTCATTCTCCCATTTTTTAAATATGCGTAATGAGGGCTTAACAACGTATCCTTCTACTGTGTTAAATTCCAACAGGTCAGCAATTCCTGAGGTAGAAAAAAAAACATCTTTCTTTGAATTGCGGTAAGTGTAACCTGTGATTAAATCGCCTATTTCAAATTTATTAAATCCCCTGTCAACAGAATCTTTATATGCATCTGTATTTTTCATTATATATAAAGAGTCTTTTTCTTTATAATCAATCTTTTCAAGGGCAGTTAATTGTACAGGTCTTATTGAATCCCAATATATATTATCTTTTTCATTTGCCTTTTCCTGGATGGAAGATATTTCCGCATTAAAAAAATTCTTCTCAAACACAGGTTCTAATATGTAATCTTTATAGAATGCATTAATATACCCGGCACCTTTAATTCCAAAAAAAGAATAGCTAAATGTGAATTGATTGGAGAGTAAAGCCCATTTATTATTTTCCAGTGGAACAAATTCCTGCTTCACTGTAAGTGTATCAACAAAATCAATTCCATTTTGTTTTGTAATTGTAAGCTGATTGCTATAAATTCTGTAATCGTTTCCTGTAATATAAAGGTTACCTGTAAATACAGGATCAGTTTTTCTTTTTGGTGATACCTTTATTTTATAAATAATAATATTATTCTCCGAAAATGAACCGAGCAGTTCATATTCATAAAAGAAAAAAGCATTATTAGCAATGGGTGACACAAAATTGCGTTCTGTAATCCCGTTCAGATCAACAGCATTTTCATATATATTAAATTGTATACTTGCAGCATCATTCCAGCTAAATTGCGAGTTATCCCCGCTTCTTTTTGAAGCATACATGAATTCTTTTGTTTTATTGGGATATTGATAATGGAATTTCGATGAAGATTCTGATAAATAGACAACCCCTGTATTATTCGTGTCAAGGTCGAAAATTGTTTTTAATTCAACGCCCAGTATTGCGTCGGGAGCATCTGTTATTTTTTGCAGGATCTTTATATATACATCGCAGGAGAAAGCATTTATTTCTTTTAAATGTTTTTCCCTGTTGGCAATTGCTTCTCTTATTATCCTGTATGCAGGGTCTTCATTTGAACTTATAACAACACTGTCAAGCAATGTACTTTCTTCTTCCAGTTGAATATTTAATTCAATTCTTTCTTTATCTGCAACCACTTCAATTTCCTGTTTCCTGAAACCCAGATATTGAAATATAATTGTGTAGGTACCTTTCTCAATATAAAATGTATAAAAACCATCTTCGTTAGTTGCGCAGCCTGTTGAAGTTGCCTTTACGTAAATATTTGCAAAAGGCAAAGGCTCACCATTTTTATCTGAAACAGTGCCATATATTTCTACTGCAAATAGGGTTTTAGAAAAAAGAGTAAGAAATATAAATATGAATCTCATTGCAGAAAGCTTACAATACTACGATAAAAAGCTGAAATAATTGTGCAATGAAAAGGGGTTTAATATTCCCTGAACATGTAGTTGAAGCTTCCTCTTAAACCAAAAACAAAATTTCGTTTTGAGAAATCATCGAATGGAAGTAGATGTGTGCTGATATCATTGCTGATACTTGTTCTTGCACCAAGTGATAAGTAAGAACGTTTGCTTAAATAAATATCATAGTCAATTCCAAGCATAAAAGAGATCTCGCTCTTTTTAAAAATTGCATCAGGATCAGAATATAATTTTTCCTGTGGAATATGATATTCTTTAAGCATACCATATTGGATACCTGCAATATAATTTGTTACAACGGGTTTTTGTGTAAGGTCTGAAATTCTTGGCACCTTTAATTTAAAGGTAACAGGAACCTGGTTGTAATATAATGCAAGTGTTTTTTGTATAAGCTGGTCTTCTTCACTCATCACATAATTTTGCCCCTGCACTGAATTGTAAATATAATCTACCTGCATTCCGAATTTATTTGAAAAGTTATATCCGAGAGTAACGCCTTTTGAAGCACCGAATTTTAATGCAGGCTGAATTGGTTTTTCTCCTTTAAATATATTCCCATCTTCCAATAAGGATGTTTGATTATAACTTGCAGCAATACCAAAGCTCATCCCTTTCAGGTTAATTTGGGGCGAATAACTTTCCAAATCTTTATAGTATGTCTGTTTTAAATTTTCTTCTGAAACACTTTCATCAAAATACCTTGAGTGTTTTTCATCTATCGGACTTAATGCAAGTGATTTTATTGCCTGATCATCTGTTACCGGAATAGTTGAATTTACTTTAATGGATTTAGTAGTTGTTAAGAGATCTTTATATGTGCGGATATCATCTTCCCTTTTGTTAGAATTTATAACTGCTGTGTTGCCATTATTATTTAACTCATTTAATATAGTTTTGGCAGTTTCAGAATTAACTGATTTGTTTTCCTTAACTCCTTCAGTTATTGTAGTATTTACAACAATATCTTTTTTATCAGTATTTAAGTTTTCTTTTTGAATTGTAATGAAAGGAATGCTTTCAGCAGAAGTAATAATATCAATATTATTTTCAGGAATATTTTGTATTTCCTGTTCATTTGCAATAATAATATTATCAGTAGTTAACGTATTAACATCAGCAGAAGTAATTATTTGTTCTTCTGCGGGAAGATTATTAAATGAAACATTGTTATGAGTAAGATCCTGTGAGTATTGAACTACAAAAAAAGTAATAAAGAATAAAATTACTGCTGATACACCAATCCATCTA
>JACMJP010000165.1 GCA_014380545.1 Chitinophagales bacterium
GATATCGGGAGCACAACCAAAACATTTGTTGCTGCCGAGATCATGAAACTTATTGAGGAAGGAATGTTTGGTTTGGATGATACCATTAGTACACTTTTGCCACCTATGCTTACTATCTTAAATATCGCCAATAAAATTTCCTGGGAATATTTGATACTGTATATATAAGCCGGGCATGAGCAGGTTCTTTAATATTCTTCCAGTTTTCAGGAAATGTGTATCCCCAATAACGCATGAAGGAACCAAAAACAAATTTTGCCCTTCGTTTTGCTTTATCACTTTCATAATAACTCCAGAAATCTTTTTTCTTTTCAGGAGTTTTATTTGCCTGCGGAAGATCTCTTGTTATAGGTAAACCTAATTCAGTAAATACTTTTCTGTAATCATCCACCAGATGCTCAAAGCGAATAATATAATCCATTTTTTTATGATGAATGATACTCCAATTGCTATAAGGGGATTTAAAAAATTTTAAAAAATAAGTTTCAAAAGATGCATTGTTATTTATAATAAAATTATACCGTTCCTGATCCCGGTTTTTTGCAAGCGATTTGCGCAACCATTTTCCGGGGCGTTTTCTTCCTGAAGAAAATCTTTCATCAAGATCATTCTTATATTTAAAATACATGCTCACCGTTTGATCTAAAGGATTTCTTACGGAACCAATGGATTTATAATTCCTTTCTTCAGCTGTGGCCTTGCGTAAAAAATCATCAAATGTTGCATGCTTATTCAAATACGGTTCGCACCCATATTGATCCCGGATTTCTTTAGAAATTGCGCTTGTTGCTGTTAAGGGCAACTCGACAAAAATAAATTTATATCTGTGGTCTATTACCATATATGGATTGAGTGATTAGGTAATTCAATTAAGTTATTTTGCAGGTAATTTATTCAGCATACTTAATTAACTAAATTGCTTCATCTAAAATTTTATATAAACTATCCCATGTATAATATTGCGCTGCAGTTTTTTTGCTTTCGTTTGCAATATTTTCCCATGTAGTTTTATCTGTTAATAATAATTTTATTTTTTCTGCAAATGTATCTAAGTCATCTGCTATAAAAATATCCTTTTCATTAGTCACCTGCAAGCCCTCTGCTCCAATTGTTGTAGTCACCATCGGGATGCCCCTGCACAAACCATTAATCGTTTTCACTTTCATACCACTGCCAAAACGCAAAGGAATCACATTCACTTTACATTTCGTGAAATACTCTTCCAGGTTCTCAACAAACCCGGTAATAATTATATCGGAATATTTTTTAGAAAGATCCATTAATCTTTCGTCTGGTCTTTTTCCGATGATATATAATTTTAATTCAGAGAATTGTTTTTTTAAATTCTCCCAGCACCCTTCCACAAACCATATCAATCCTTCAATATTTGCTTCCCAGGTTAATGTTCCGACATACACCAGGCTATTTTCCAAAGTATTAAAATCAGGGACGGGAATTTTTATCTGATCATCTTCTCCTATATGTAAATAATCATAAAATTTTAATTTTCTTTTTGCAGGATCAGGTTCGTGAATTTCATTATCATTTGTTCCACCCAAAATAACATCTGCCAGCTTCACATATTTTAATTCCCAATGTTTAATTCTTTTCGCTTCTGAATTGATCACTATTTTTTTTATCATGTCCTTTTCAACTTCTGCATACCTGCTCCAGATTAAATATTCAGCATTATGTGTGCGGAAAACAACTTTGCCTTTAAAGTTTTTGGGGACATATTGCATAGCCTCATAATGCTCTGCAACAATCACATCATAACCGTTTGCAATGGTTGCGATCTTCTTTTTAAATGTTGCGGAATAACTGCGAAACATATTGATGGAAATTCCTTTTGCATAACTTTTTAATAAGTTTATTCCATTACGTTCCACATTCAGAGACTCAAAATAATAATTTTTTATACCTGTATCTTTTACAAAATGATCTTTATATTTTGCATCTTCTCCTTTTAATAAACAAGCAAAAAAGAGATCATGATTTTTATGCAGATAAGAAAATAACTTAAAGGAATTAAATAAGCTTGCTCCATGATTGGTAGGATATGGCAGGTGTATTGTGATGTGAATTACTTTTTTTCTTTGTTTTTCCATCTTATCAGATGCTATTTATTTCAGCCTGCGTTTTATTGCTTCGCCAATATTTTTCATTCTGTGTAAATTAAATAAAATTGCTAACATGATCTTTACCGGGAATGAAATATAATAATACAGCCAACTGAATAGACCGGGTCTTATTTTTTTAATCTCATATCCGTACTGTTGCATATATTGTCCGCATATATTCTGGCAAAAATAAATTTCCGCATTATTTAATCCGCCTAATTCCCAGTTTCCGGCCCGTTCAGTTTTAATACCAAAGTTATCGGGTTTATCTTCCTCATTACTGCTGCCAACATGTGGAATATTCAGCATATCAGGGTTAAAATCAATATCCAGAAATCTGCATAATTTTTTTATCTCACTCTCACTTTCATTCACCATTTTTTCAAATATCATGTGATGTACCTGCAAATGGTTTTTAAATCTTAACGCTGACCTGATGCTTGCATTCCATAATTTTGAAATAGTAATAGGATGATAATTTATTTTTAATCTGCGCTGTTCTTTTTTAGTCATGAATTTTGCCCCCATTTCCCTTCGCTGCCATTTTCTTTTTTGAGAAAGCATAACCCCTCTCGGGTCACGGACCATGTTTACAATTTTTGCATATGGGAATAATTCAAGTATTTCAGCAATATAAAAAACATCCTGAGGTGTTTTTTCGCAGGGAATTATTTTATTGTGCTTCCGGGTTTCGTAGAATAAAAATGCTTTTAATATTTCATGTGAAAATATCTTTCCATTTCTTAAAATTATTTCCTGAATAATTACTTCCGCTTCGATTTTA
>JACMJP010000166.1 GCA_014380545.1 Chitinophagales bacterium
CAATATGATCGATACCATCTAAAAGATACACATCACCCGAGATTTCAAATCCGTAAGACGCATAAAATTTTTGCAGATAATGTTGGGCTTCTATGCGAATTGCCGCCTTACCATATTTATCTTCTATAAATGCAATTGCTTTATCCATCACCACTTTGCCAAGACCTGTTCCTCTTGTTTCTGGATGTGATGAAACTCTTCCTATTGATAATTCGGGATATGAAACGCCGGGTTGAACAATACGGCAATATGCCAATACTCTTCCGTCATCATCAACTCCAAAAAGATGATCGCTGAACTGGTCTTTTCCGTCAGCATCCAAGTAAGCACAATTTTGTTCAACAATAAAAACTTCCTGCCGCAGGCGATAGATTCCCTGTAGTTCAAAAACATTTAACTGGTGAAACCCCCTAATCTTCCAAAATAAATTCTTCATGGCCCATCAATATTAATATTGCAAGATTACATAACACAAAGATTATTTTCACAGTTTGTTGATAAGTAATATTTGTTGTGAAAAAATTCGGCTGTTATAAAAAAATTAGTACATTCAGTCTGAAGACAGTATGAATTGTTTTATTATTTATTTGCAAAATAATTTCAGGCGGGCTGAAGTTTTCTTTTTAGTATTGCGGAAAATATGAGGCTCATAATTACGCCTAATAGTAATACTGTTCCAAACATAACAAAGAAATTAAATACCGGGGTATAGTTTTCCATTTGAGTTGTGTATTGTTCAATTGTTTTTTGAATTTGTTCTTCCGTTCTTCCGCTGCTTTTTGCTTTTTCTATCATATAGTTTAAATATTGATCAGAAAAATCCGGATTTAAAACAGTCATGTAAATTGTGTCAAGTACACCAAAAATAATTGCCCCGATAGCAGCCATTAAACTTCCATATAAAAAAGCATCTTTAAAAGAAATACTTCCGCCAAAAATTTTATCACGGATATGTTTTATTCCAAAATAAATAACACTCAGCCCAACGATCATTCCGATATACCCCAGCACTTCCATTATTCCGAAGGAAATGTCTTTTAATGCGAACCATGTTATAGAAAAAAATATGATCATAATTATTCCGGAATACAATCCGTATTTGAGTGATGTTTGTAGCATAGTTATTTTATTAAGTTATTGAGTTGATTAAGTTATTGGTTAATGCAATAATAAATATTTGCTGTCTGCATACTGAGGACTATTGGGATACAGACTATATAATGGGACTGTTTACTTCCACCTCATTTCGTAACCCCGCTTCCCAAAATCTTTTCGTACTCTGCGTCGTTTGCTTCCCACAATTCAATTTTATTTCCTTCAGGGTCCAGAATGTGCGCAAATTTTCCGTATTCAAGACTTTCTATTTCATCCAGAACCGTCACACCCTCTTCCTTTAATATTTTTAAAAGCTCTTCAAGATTTTCAACCCTGAAGTTGATCATAAAATCTTTTTCTGATGGTGCGAAGTACGTTGTATCCTTTTTAAATGTGCTCCATACTGTAAATCCTTTTTCTTCCGGCTTGTCGGTTTTCCTCCATTCGAAACTTGTTCCGTATTGGTCAGTTTGTATACCCAGGTGCTTGTTGTACCATTCCCTTGCAGATTCCGGGTTTTGATATTTAATAAAAATGCCGCCGAGGCTTGTAACTCTTTTCATAAACAGGAATTTTTCACAAACTACCGAAAAATATTTGATTGCTGCAAAGATGCAGTGCGAATGCTATGCGCAGGGTCACCCGAAAGTATGATTTTGAAAATATTAATATAATATTTTCATATTTTTTGCTTCCGCAATTGCAGAGGTACGGTTTTTAACATCCAGTTTTATGAAAATATTGGCAATATGGGTTTTTACCGTGTTCAGTGAAATGAATAATTCCTTTGCAATACTTTCATTTGTAAATCCTTTTGATATAAGTAATAGAATTTCTGATTCCCGAACACTGAGTAAATTATTTTCGGCAAGTTTGAGATCATTTGAGAGAAATACTTCTTTTTCTACGATCACCTCTTTCTCAATGATTTCCTTTTCCTTTTTGATAATTGTTTTCGTGAAAATATTTCTGCCAAAATAAATTCCTGCAATTAAAATTAAACTTCCGGCTATTGTAATAAACCATTGATAAGAAAGTGTGCCCGTAAAAAATAGTTTTTCCAGTATGAACCAGGTGATTAAAATACCCGTGATTAGAAGAGCATAAATAAAGATGAATTTCGTGATACGCATTGTTACAAAATTAAGTGCCAGGAGTGAAGGAGGATAGGTGTAATGCGTTGAGAGGAAATAATAGTCAGCAGTTAGTCTGAAATTCAAGTTAAATGTTATTCTGAAAGTTAACAACATCTTGCATTCACACCTGACTCCTGACACTTCATCCCCGTACAACATTTTTTTCATCATTAAAGAAACGCACACTCATAAATAATGCAATCGCTGCATAAACGAATAGGGCAAAACATGTAAGAATAAACGGGCCTGCTTCAACCGTTCCTGCAATAATTGCCTTTGAGCCGAGCGATACATTTAATATCGGAATTAATGCGGTAATATAATCCAATTTAATTCCGGGCAGCATACCCGCAATAGCAGGGAAAATAATTACGATCATTAATGGGGTTATCATACTTTGTGCTTCTTTAAATGATTTTGCATAAATAGATAACATCAATGTAATTGCTGCGAAGAAAATATTTAAAGGAAGTAATAATAAAAGTAACATCAGAATTGCAGATGGAGAAATTAAACCATTTAATACTTCTGTAATTGCGCCCATTCCCCCGCCGGACATATCAGCGTTTCCGCCGATAATTTTTGCAGAAGCTACGATTCCTATTATACCTGCAACAGCAGAAATAAACCCGCTTAAGGTTACGGTTAGTAATTTCCCTACATAAATTTCGACTCTGCTTGCTGATGAAACCAATAATGTTTCCAGCGATCCTCTTTCCTTTTCTCCTGCTGCAAGATCAATTGCCGGATACATACATCCCACCATACAGAAGATGATAAAGAAGTAAGGCAGCAGTCCGCCAAGTATATTTCCAAGCTGCTCCCTTTCTGATGCAAGATTTATTGAATTGCTTTTTACAGGTTGTAATATGTTTTCACTCAACTGCATTTCTTCAAGAGTGTTTTTTGTAAGCATGCTAATATATTGCTGATTGATCGCTTCAACTAAAGCTACTTCAAATTCATTATTTGTGGATGTATAATAATAATTAAAAGAGGGTGCTTCCAGTTTTGCCAAAGCAGAATCATAACCCACAGGAAAAAAATATGCAGCATCTATGCTGTCGATTTCGATGAGTGCTTTTGCTGAAACAGAATCGGTCAACGAAATAATTTTTGTGTTTGGCACAACAGAAATAAATTGTTTGAAATTATTTTCCCAGCCATTTTCAATGATACCTATCCGTAACGTTTTTTCTGCAGCCTTTTCAGTCTGCGAAGAAATATATTTTGAAAATCCGATAAAAATCAATGGGTAAATAACTAAAGGAAGTAACAACATTACTGTAATTGTTCTCCTGTCCCGGGTTATGTCTATTAATTCTTTTTTAAATATGGTTATAATGTTTTTCATTTTTCAATTATTTAAGCATCTATTAATTCATGTTCACCGGCCATTCTAATAAATTCATCTTCCAGTGTTGCTTCCCGCATCTGGTTTTTAAATTCAGAAAATAAACCGTTATAGATCAAACCACCTTTATGCATAATAGCAAGATCATCGCTCAGCATATTTACTTCGCTCATAATGTGTGTGGAGAAAATGATCGTTTTATTTTGTTTTTTGCATGTTCTTATTAATTCAATAATACTTTTTGCTGCAATTACATCAAGCCCGGCTGTTGGTTCATCAAATACAATTATTTCAGGATCGTGTATCATTGTTCTTGCAATGGAAACTTTTTGTTTCATACCTGTAGAGAATTTTCCAACCCTGCGGTTTGCAAATTCATTTATACCCAATAGATCAAACAATTCTTTTTTTCTTTTTTGAATGATCTCTTTATTCATTCCATTTAATTTTCCGAAATAATCAATTGTTTCATTTGGCGTCAGGCGGTCATATAATCCTGTCCCTCCGGTTAAAAAACCTAAGCGCTTTCTCACCTCCACACCATCGGTAACTGAATTAAAACCTGCAACATTAATTGTTCCCGTTGTTGGTTTTAATATTGTCGCTATCAGGCGCAGTGTAGTAGTTTTTCCAGCACCGTTAGGGCCAAGTAAAGTAAATATTCTTCCCGGCTGGCAAGTAAAAGAAACGTCTTTTACAGCGTCAACCGTTTTTCCTTTAAACTCTCTTCCCATTTCTTTTCTTTGCTGTTTGGAAAGGGAAAATGTTTTTGATAAGTTATTTATTTCAATCATGTAAAAAGATTAATTAAAATTTAGAAATTATTAATAATGAACAATATTGTATATTTTAAATAGTGTTCAATTTTATTTATTATTGATCAATATTTGTATTTAAATCGCTTTTACAGTATATCCCTTCTTCCTCAATAACTCAATAACTCCACTTTCTCCAGGCAAATGTCCGGCGCCCACAGCTATAAATGTTGGTTTATCTTTTATCATCGCTTCAATTTTTGGTATCCAGTTTTTATTTCTATCATTAATAAAAAGATCATCATATTTCATTAATTCAGGTGAGCTTTCTTTCATCAGTGTAGCAAGTGCTTGTATATCTTCCATCTTATAAGCAGTTATCATATCTGCAAAAACCTGGTCGTATTTTGCTGATGAATCGCTCCAGTCTGTTAGCCATGTAATTTGTTCTTCGTAAGGAATAATATCAAAAATGCCAACTTGTTCTTCCACAGTTTCCAAACCGATAATTGGTTTTTGTTTTTTCATACATTGCATTAAAAAATATAATTCAAAACTTTCCCGTTCCCCTTTAATATAATTCTCTGATATTTTTTGAATCAATATAAATGGTTTTTGATTATTCAGCATATCAAGATCAACAGATAATGAATCAGCAAAATATTTTTTCAATTTTTCGTAATCAGCTTCATTCATCATTCCCTGGATTGTTTTTCCCTCCGGCAAATCAAGCATAGTTTGTATTTTCATTAATGCTGCCAGATCATCTAATTTAATTTCGAAAGCGACCTGTTCTGCTCTGCTCAGCATACTATCAATAAGCGGGCGCACATAAAAATCTTTTTTGTCAATCATGTGTATCGTGCCATATAAATAAGATGGGTTTTCCAATCCGTTGCCGCTTATTTCCCACAATAATGAAGTGGATCTTTTTTCAACGGTGTTAGAGCCTGCTGTTTCTCCATCATTACAGGTATTTGACTGAAATAAAAAAGTCCCACATATAGCCAATACAAGATGAATGCTGCGGGATTTAGATAAGGAGAAATTCATAGCCAGGTAATTTTTCAACGCAAATATAGGGTGCTTACAGGCATTCGTTTTATTTTATTAATTTTAATGCAGTAAAATTCTATATATGCTTCTCAACAGAAAACTCTTTTCGACCAACGCTGTTTTTATTTCGACAAATTTATTATTGCTTTTTATTGCTGCAAGTATTGGCATTCAATATAAAACTGCGGTTGTAAAAACTGAAAATGAAAAAGAGTTCTATGAGCCGGCAGATAATTTTTATTTCTCCCGCACATATCCCAATGAAATATTTCCATTAACTGCATATAAGAAAGCAATGGAACATGCACAAATGGATTATGAAAATAAATTAGCCGAGAGCAGAGGTGGGGGTGATAGCTGGATAGTTGAAGGACCTGCAAATATCAGCGGTAGAATGAATACAATTGCAATTGATCCTTTTGATAATAATAATTTATTGGTGGGTTTGGCAAGCGGTGGAATTTTTAAAAGCAATGATCATGGCGAAACATGGTATCCGGTATTTGATGATTTTTCCTACCTCGCCATTGCACATATTGTTTATGATCCTGTTGATGAAAATGTAATATATGCAGGAACGGGTGATCCGAATATTTCAGGTTATCCTTTTATTGGTGATGGAATTTATAAATCAACAGATGGTGGCGAAACATGGAGTTATTCCGGTTTAAGTGAAACATTTATCGTTTCAAAAATAATTGTTCATCCTGCTGATAATAATATTATTTATGCTGCAACAATGGGTTTACCATTTGAAAGAAATATTGACAGGGGATTATATAAAAGCGAAGATGCGGGAGCAACATGGAATAAAATATTATTTGTGGATGATGATGCCGGAATTATTGATATTGTTTCTGATCCCGATAATGCAGATATTATTTATGCTGCAAGCTGGAACCGCATCAGAAATAATCATGAAAGTTTAGTTTGGGGAGATAATGCGCATATTTATAAAAGTACAGATGGCGGTGATTCATGGAATATTTTATCTGATGATCTTCCCATAGATCCGATGAGCAGAATTAGTTTGGAAATGCATCCTGATGACGCAAATATTATTTATGCTTGTTTTGTAGGTGCAGATTTAGGCTTATACGGTATTTATAAAACAATTGATGGTGGTTTATCATGGAATGAAATTAATACAGGAGATGTTGATGGTGCCTTCAGCGGCTTCGGATGGTATTTTGACGGCATACAAATAAATACTAAAAATCCTGATGATCTATTTTTACTTGCCGTGCAATTATATAGAACAAGTAATGATGGGGATGATTGGGAAACGATAGATGATCCTTTATTACATGCTGATAAACATGCAATGGCTTTTCAGGGTGATGAAACATATTACCTAGCAACAGATGGCGGATTGTACAGAACTTCTTCTGATGCTGATCACTGGACTGATACAGAAGATATTCCTTCAACCCAATTATATCATGTTGATCTGAATGTACATTCTCCGGGAATATATTATGGCGGATTTCAGGACAACGGAACAAATGCAGGAAATTCATTTATGATTGAATCATGGTATGGATTATTTGGTGCGGATGGATTTCATACAGAATTCAGAAGTGATGATGATGATATATTTTATGTTGAAACACAAAATGGAGGTATTGTTGTTTTTGATGGTTTTAGTTATTATGATGCGACAAATGGAATTGATTGGGACGACAGAACAAACTGGAACACACCTTATATTATAAGTAAACATGATCCTGATATTTTATATGCCGGAACATATAGAATTTATAAAAGTGATGATGGTGTATATCCGTATTATAATGCTATAAGTGATGATTTGAGTGATGGAATCATTTATGAAGAACGTTTTCATACTGTAAGTGTAATTGAAGAAAGTGATTTTGATGCGTTGGTTTTATTCGCAGGAACAACAGATGCAAATGTGCAGCGCACAACTAATGGCGGAATTACATGGGAAAATATAACAGGAATTTTACCCGAACATTATGTAACGGATATTGCAGTATCGCATACAAATGAAGATGTTGTTTTTGTTTCGAATTCAGGATACAGGGAAAATGATTTTGTTCCTCATATTTTTAAAAGTAATGATCTCGGCAGCAGCTGGATAAATATTTCAGGCGACCTTCCTGATCTTGCGGTTAATGCAATTGTAATTCATCCTGGTAATGATAATTATATTTTTGTTGCAACAGATGGCGGTGCTTATTATACATTGGATGGTGGCGCAGATTGGGAAAGATTGGGAGATAATATGCCGGTAATCGCAGTGTATGACCTGGAATATGATGCAGTAAATAATAAAATAATTGCAGGCACACATGCAAGGGGATGCTGGAGTATTTCTTTAAGTGAAATTATTTTATTGGATATTTCTGTGAGTGATGATATTACAATTTGTACAGGAGAAGAAGCTGTATTAACTGCAAGCGGCGCTGAAACATATACATGGTCACCATTAGCAGGAATTGAGTGTGATCCTCCATGTGCAGTAGTTACAGTTACTCCAACAGAAACAACAACCTATACAGTAACAGGAACAGATGCTTTTGGAAATATTGCGACGGATGAAGTTACCGTATTTGTAAATCCGAAACCTGAAATTGAAATAACATTATCAGTTTCAGGCGGACCATGGTTGATTGCAGAACCGGAAGGTGATTATACGTATCAATGGTATTTGGATGATGAGATAATTGGTGGAGAAACAAATGATAGTTTATTGATTGCAATGGATGTCAGTGGAATTTATGAGGTGATTGTAACAAATCAATTTGGGTGCGAAGACACAGTAATATATGAATTTGAAGTAGGCATTGAAGATAATGATGATATTTCGATTAATATTTATCCGAACCCGGTTCATCAGTTTTTATTTTTCAATATATCATTACAATTAAATACAAAAATGGATGTATCTGTTTTTGATATTACAGGAAGAAAAATAATTGCTCAAGCCATTACCAATCAAAATAATAATGTAATAAATATTTCTACATTACCCGCAGGAAATTATTTTCTTGAAATAAGAAGCGGAAGTAAAAAAGCAGTGCAAAAATTTATGAAGCTATAGCTATTAACTTTCTTTGATACAATATGTATTTGCAATTTTATCGTGCAATGCCTGTTTCTTACTGTCAAAGGCTACAAAAATAACTGATATAAAGATGCCTATACTAACAAGACTTTGTAACAACATCCCATTTTCATTTTGATACCTTCCATACTCCATCCAGCTATCTATTTCTGAAAAATCAGCATTATTGTAGATCATAAAAGTACTTGCTAAACCAACAATCGTATTGATAATGTAAAGGCAATTCCTTGTAATTGATTTACTCATATTAATAGTCTGCATATTGGCATCTACAATTCTTATTCGCATAGCTTTTTTGCCAATGGTATTTCCTCTTGTACCTTCAAGATATATTTTATAGGTAATCCAAACTAATCCGAGTATGATTGATAAAATAAGGCTTTTCCAATTCACAGCATTAATTACAGTAATTACAATTACAGGAATCATTATCAGAAAATCAATGAACGATGCACCAACTCTTTCCCAAAAACCTGCGTATACAATGTTTTGCGGTTGAGTAACGTCCTGGTCAAGTATGTTATATTCCATAGATTGGTAGTTTAATCGGAATTAAAAATAAGAAACTATTTCTATTTTCAAAACGGAGGTCCCATTATTATTTTTAATAGTGCAATTACAGTGAGAGAATGAAAAATAAAAACAGGTAATCGGATTTTTTTCCCGACTACCTGTTTTTTATAAATAGAATTACTGTATTACCATTTTTTATAATCGAGAAATTTTCCTTCCATTGTTACTTTCACCCTGTCGCCTTCAGGATGTGGCACACGGTCAACCTTCATGGAGAAATTAATTGCGCTCATAATGCCCTCACCAAATTCTTCCTGTATCACTGCCTTTAATGTTGGGCCATATATCATAACGATCTCATAAAAACGATATACCAATGGATCAGTTGGCGGCATTTCCTGTGTTGTTCCTCTTGTTGCATATACCTGCAGCGCAAGTTCAACATCCTGACCTAAGCCCAAAGATGTACATGCTTTTTTTGCTTCATCTGCAGTCATGGTATTTTGACCAAGCATTGCTGAGGCAACCCACACTTCATCTTTTCCAACTGCATCTGCAATTTGCTGAAAGGTGAGTTTTTTTTGTGCCTTTGCGGTCATGATCTTTTCTGTAGCTTCTTCACGGGTAATAATGTTGATGCTTGTTTGCGCTTGTATTTGTGTATACAAAACAAATAGCGTTAGAATGGTTAGAATTTTTTTCATAACAAATAGTTTTTGATTACGGCAAAAATATCCAGCCTTTTAAAATTTATGAAATTGAAATATCAATATTTAAACATCTTTTACAAACAGCGGATTTCATAGTTGTAATATAATTTTTGCCTTCAGCAACGCAACAACAGTGAGCGAATCTTTTATTTCCCCTTTTTCAAGCATGGAATATGCTTCATGAAAAGGAATTTTTTTTATTGTGATGTCTTCATCTTCATCGGGGTCAGGTTCATGAAATGATAGTTGTTTTGCAAGATAAATATATCCGACTTCATCAGTAACAGAATTGGAGGTGTGAATTTCTGAAATCAATTTCCATTCTGCTGCGATAATTCCTGTTTCTTCCAGCAATTCTCTTTTTGCACTTATAAGCGGATCAATATTTTTATCTCCGCCGCCTTCAGGAATTTCCCATGAATAATCATTGAACGGATAACGGTGTTGACCGACTAAATAAATATTCCCATCTGCATCAATTGGTAAAATACCAATTGCATAATTTTTAAACTGTACAACTCCATAAATACTTTTATTACCGGACGGGTTAATTACATCATGCTCTTCCACATGTATCCACAGATTATCATACACTGTTTTTTTGCTGAGTTTTTGCCAGGATTGTTTGGGTTGTTGCATGCGAAATAATTTACTACAAAAATGCAGGAAATTATTTATTCAAAAAAGAAGAATACATCCAAACTAATTTTTCCTGCTCACGGATATTATCGCTCATCAGTGCATTTGTTCCTTCATCATTTATCTCGGCAGACAATTCAAGAATTTCTTCTACTGCTTTTTTTCCGTCAGACACCTGGTTGCTTTCCGGGATATTGGTAGTTTTAAAATAATCTGAATATTTATGTTTAGGCGTATAGCCAAGTGTCAATATCCTTTCAGCTATTTCATCA
>JACMJP010000025.1 GCA_014380545.1 Chitinophagales bacterium
ACCATTGTGAATGTGCCTTCCATCGCTTTCTCTCTTTCGTCGTTATACATCTGCTCCAAATATACTTCAACTTTTACAATTACTGATGTTGTTCCAACTGATTTTACCTTACCTATAAGTTCGGCGATCGTTCCTGCCGGAACAGGTTTAGTAAAATCCACCCTGTCGCTGCTTACAGTTACCATCTTTTGCCTGCTGAATCTTGTAGCCGTTATAAATGCAACTTCATCCATCCACATCAGGGCGGTACCTCCAAATAACGTATCATAGTGGTTGGTAGTATTGGGGAAAATAGCCTTCACTGTATGAGTGATTGATTTTTGTATGCGCTCTTCTAATTTCTCCATCAGGCTTAATTTTTCACAAAAGTGCGAAGGTTAGTGTGTAATAAAAAATTGCGGAATAGGAATTATTTTGTCTTTCATAAACTTATAGGTCTGTTTTACCTTTGTAACTAAATAATTTAAAAATGAAAAAAATATTGTTTTTTGCTCTTATGGCTTTTACAGTTCAGTCATTCGCTGTTCTGAATGTTGTATCTGAAGATACTAATGAAAACAATTCAATTTCTGAAATGCATGATCTTACAGCATATTTTACAGATGCCAATGCATTTATGAATAAATATGTAAATGCCGGCAGAGTTGACTATGCAGCAATTCAAACAGACAGAACAATGCTTGATAAATTAGTGGATGTAATTGCATCAGCACATGTTAGTGATGGTTCTGCCGATACACAAATTGCCTTTTATATTAATGCATATAATATTCTTACGATAAAAAATGTAGTTGATAATATGCCTATAAAATCTCCTTTGGATGTACAGGGTTTTTTTGATACGAAGAAATTTACCGTCGCAGGAGCAAGTTTAACATTGAATGAAATTGAAAATAAAAAATTGCGTCCAGACCCGAGAGTACATTTTGTTTTGGTATGCGCTGCAAAAGGGTGTCCCAAAATAATTAATGAAGCTTATATGCCTGATAAAGTGCAGGCGCAGTTAAATGCACAAACAAAAAAAGCATTAAACGATCCTGAATTTATTAAAGTGGATGCAACAAACAAAAAAGTACAGGTATCTCAAATATTTGAATGGTATAAGGATGATTTTATGAAAAGTAATGCAAGTATAAGAGAATTTATTAATCGCTACCGCACGGAAATTCCTGCAGATTATACTGTTGAGTTTTATACTTATAATTGGGATTTGAATAAAAAATAATATAAAGAAAGATTAAGGAATTTTATCCGGTGAATATTTAAATCCTCACCGGATATTTTTTTTGAATTACTTTCTTTCCTTTCTGCTTAAATGTTCCTTGCTCAATATTCTATATTTATAGTGTCTCTTCCAGCCATCTGTAAAACTCTCTCTGCCACACAAGTGCATTCTGGCAAGATAATACCCAATGATTTTCATCCGGTAAATAAACAAACCTGCTTTTAATACCTTTCATTTGCAAAGCAGTGAAAGCCTGAAAAGCATTATCTTCTGTTGTGCGGTAATCTTTTCCGCCCTGAAAAATTAAAATTGGCGTATCCCATTCAGATACATAATTTATTGGGTTGAATTTGGAATAAGAATCATTATGTTTCCCTTTTTCCCAATATGTTCCTCCCATATCAAAATTTGCAAACCACAGTTCTTCTGTTGTTCCTAAAAAACTTTGTGTGTTTACAATTCCATCATGTGCAATAAATGTTTTAAATCTTCCATCGTGAATACCTGCAAGCATATACACTGCATAACCTCCGTAACTTGCCCCAACTGCAGCAAATCTGTCTGCATCAGCGTAGGGCAAGTTTTTTGCCCAGTCGGTAGCATATAAATAATCCTGTAAAGCTCCCCCACCCCAGTCTGTACTAATTGCTTCATTCCATTTTGTTCCGAAGCCAGGCATCCCTCTTCTGCATGGAGCAATAACAACATAACCTTTTGCCGCCATTAATTGAAAATTCCATCTAAAAGAATAATACTGAGTTAATGCAGATTGCGGACCTCCCTGGCAATAAATAAGTACGGGATATTTTTTTGTCTTATCAAAGTTTGGCGGAAGAATTACATTCACCATCATTTCTTTTCCGTCAAATGTTTTTAGCCAATGGTTTTCAATCCTGCTTAATTTAATTGATTCATATATGGAGTTATTTGTTTTTGTTATTTGTTGCATTTCTCCGCTTGAAATATTTACTGCATAAATTTCATTTGCATGATTCATATCTGTTCCTGTAACAAGTAATATACTTTCTGCAACTTTATTTATTTCTGTTCCCTTATTTATTTCACCAATAATTCCGGTAATATCAAATTGTTTATTTGTAATTTGTTTAATTCCCGCCATCGTTCCTTTTGCGGTCATTGATTGTAAAATATCAATTTCATATAATTGTATTGAACTGTTTTTTGGAGAAATAAAATATATCTTTTTCCCATCGCTACTCCAAATAAAATTGTCAACGTTCTCATCAAAAGCACCGGTTAAATAAGTTTTACTCTTTGATTTCATATCCATTATAAACAAACGATTCTTGTCTGCTTCATACCCATCTATTTCCATGCTAAGCCATGCAAGTTCTTTTCCATCAGGTGATAAAACAGGGTTGGTATCAAAACCCAACATACCCTCTGTAAGGTTTATCGTTTTGTCTTTTTCAAGATCGTATAAATAAATATCCGTATTTGTACTTGTTGCATATTCTTTTCCTGTTTTCTTTTTGCAGACATATAAAATACTTTTACTATCCGCATTCCAGATTATATCTTCCAATCCACCGAAAGGCATTTGCGGACAATCATAATTTTCTCCTTCCATAATATCTTTAGCAGTGCCGACAGAATTTTTTGTGAACGGCGCAAAAAATACATGGCTGCTATATTCATCTTCCCAGCTATCCCAATGGCGATACATAAGATCATCAATAATTCTTACGTTTGCTTTTGATAGATCAGAATAAATGTCCGCTGTTGTCTTTTTTGTTTTCACATCCTGCGTATATAAAATATATTGTCCGTCAGGTGAAATGCGCACATTTGAAATTCCTCCCTCAATGGTTGTTAATTGCATTGCATTGCTTCCATCCCATTCGGCTGCATATAATTGCCCTTTATAAATGTATCCCATTTTTCCGTTTGGCATTTTTAAAACATTTCCTTCTCCTCCAACTGTTGTTGTAATTTGTTTAACTTCTCCACCGGAAACAGAAATACTATATAAATTTCTTTCACCTTTATTTTCTGTGATATTATAA
>JACMJP010000167.1 GCA_014380545.1 Chitinophagales bacterium
AGTAATAGTTTTAAACTGCCAATAGAAAATAGTTTACAGGTGCAGATGCAGGGAAATAAAATATTTTTACGAACCGAAAAGAATATTACTATTTATAAAGCCCTATAAATAGGGAAAATAATTATGCCTTAATAGTTTGTTCATATGCCCAAGGAATTGTAATATTGTTATATAAACTTATTCTATATGAACAACCTCATTACGAAAGCATCATACATCCTGACTTTTTTATTCCAAGTTGTATATATCTCTGCTCAGAGTCCCGATATTCAAAAACTAATTTCTGAAAAGGATCAATGCTCAGATTTTTCAATTGAAATAAATGAGTTGCAATACAATATTAATGCAACATCATTTGAAATTAGAAAGCAATATGGAGCTTTTGATGGAACAAAACAATACGTTGAACTTCAAGTGGCAGAAATAAAAAGGTCAGAAATCTTGCATGATGTTGAGTCTACCGAAAAATATAGAGAAGATGAAAAGAGTATAGTTTATTTATCAGGAAATTTGAAAGTTGAATATTTACACGAAAAGAATGGCGTCAGACAAAATTTTTATATAAAACAAAAGCCTCCAGGCGATGGGCCGCTAAAAATAGCATTGGATATCATGACAAATCTTACTGCCCTCCAAATCCATTCTGATGAAATTTTATTTTGCGAAATAAATCAAAAAGGAACATTTTCTCATATTACATATAGTGGACTCAAATGCTGGGATAATAATCTGCAGCCGCTTTTTGCTGAACTTAAATTAAAGGAAAATAAGGTGATAGAAATAATAATAGATGATGAAAATGCAACCTATCCAATAACAATAGATCCAATTTCTTCAACTCCGGTTTTTACTTTATTGGATGAGCAATCTAATTCTGTTTTTGGTGCAGAAGCGCAAATTGCGGGTGATATAAATAATGATGGGTTCGAAGATCTTATAGTGGGAGCTCCTGACTACGATGCTACGTATTCAAGTCAGGGAAAAGTATATTTATATTTAGGTTCTTCTACAGGGTTTTCGTTAACTCCTATTTGGACAATATTAGGCACTTCTCCATATTCAGACTTCGGAACCAAAATTGAAAGAGTCGGCGATATCAATGGAGATACATACGATGATCTATTCATAGGAAATAGTAATACCCGTTTATACCTTGGATCATCAACCGGCATCATGACTTCTTCAAGCAGCTATTCAGGTATACCGTCTGCAATTGGCGATATAAATGATGATGATTTTGATGACTTTATAATTACCTACCCTTATTATGACGGACCAGAAATTAATGAAGGAAAATCTACATTATATCTTGGAGCATCGTTCGGTTCATTCACAAGTGCATGGTCTTTTGAACCAAATCAGTCAAGTGCATATCTATCAAATTGCATAAATGCAGGCGACGTAAATGGTGATGGATACACAGATATTGCAGCTGGTATTCCTGATTATGATGCAGGTCAAACTGATGAAGGTAAAGCATATTTGTTCTACGGTTCGGCACTGGGGTTTTCTAGTTCTCCTGATTGGGTATATGAATCAAACATAACATCCTATAAACTAGGTAAATTAAAAGGGAAGTCCGATATTGATCAAGATGGGTATTTTGATCTGATTATTGGTGCAAAAGGCCCTGATTCTCTTGATGATGGTGCGTTGCTTGTTTTTTACGGATCATCTTTGGGTTTATCGTCAATTCCTGATTGGAAATACATCTTAAGTGGAGAGCTTTTTTCAGTTGGCGCAGATATAAACAATGATACTTATGAAGATATCTTGATTTTAGATGGATATAATACAAATTATATTCATGGAAGCATTACATGTCTGCTTGGCACAAATGCTGGATTTATAGATGAGCAACAATTTAGATTTTACGATTCTGAAAATAGTATTTATCAAATAAAGGATACAAAAATTGATTTTTCGTTAGATGGTTACAACGAATTTTTAGTTGGGGTCGACGATTATTCAGGAGCACATAGTGCTGTTATTATGATATCCGGAGGTGAAGAAACTACTGGCAATCATTTGGATCAAAAATTTGATGGCACACAAAACTTAGGTACTACTGGAATGTATGTTTCATCAGTTGGGGATATAAACAATGACGGCTATGATGATGCTCTCATAGCATCTCCTTTCTATGATAACACATTTATAAATGCTGGAAAGGTTGAACTTTTTCTGGGATCAGCATCAGGAATTACTTCTATTCCAGCATGGGCTTATGAAGGCGATAAAACTGATATGCTTGTTGGCCTTTCTTTAAGTAGTGCCGGCGACTTCAATAGTGATGGATTTACGGATATTATTGTTGGAATACCAAAATTTGATGATTCAGCTTATGTTGATCAGGGTATGGTAAAAGTTTTCTTCGGTGGAACATTAGGGATAAACACACTAATTTCTCCATGGACAAAAAAAGGATTTCAATCGAATTGCCAATTTGGGTTTAGTATAAGTTCAGCGGGAGATTTTAATGTTGATGGTGTTGATGATATTATTGTGGGATCTCCTTATTATGATAGTGGAACAACGGATGAAGGAAAAGTATTTGTTTTTTATGGTAGCTCAGGAGTACCATCATTAACAGCAGGATGGACAGCTGAGGCAAATGTGACTTCGGCGAATTTTGGATATGCTGTTAGCGGTGGAGGCGATGTAAATGGCGATGGGAAATCTGATATTTTAGTTGGCGCACCTAATTATGCTAAGTCTACTACAAAAATTGGCCAGATATATCTTTATTTTGGTTCATCCGGATATATTAGTCCATTAGCCAAATGGCAGGCAATAGGTACTTATGGTACGGATACAAAACTTATGGGCTCATCAGTGGATATTACCGGTGATTATAATAATGATGGTTTTAATGATATACTTACAGCAACAGAAAAATCATTGGTCATTTACAACGGAAAAACCTCAAAACCACTTTCAACTTTTTCATCAATTCATAAATATGATGAAACAACAACTTATAAAAGAAATGTTGCAAACGGAGGCGACATAAACAATGATGGGTTTGATGATATTATTTCAGGTTCTCCTAATGTATCTAATGGCAGTTATCATGAAGGTATTTTTTACATCCATTATGGGTCTTATTTTGGGCTTACACCAGATTATAGATACTATGAATCAGATAAAGCACAGTCAAAATTGGGAACAAGTATATCAGGAAATTCTGATCTCAATAACGATGGATATTCAGATATATTAATAGGGGCACCTTACTATAGAAAGGGAGAAGATTATACCGGTTCATATTATTTGTTAAAAGGATTTCCATCATCTTGTTCAGATATTGTATCCGCTACGCATACTGAAACAGCAACATCATCTTCATTTACATGTTCAGGTGCAGCAATACGATATGATATAAGATATAAAATAAGCAGCTCTGCGGTATGGAGTTATGATAGTTCTTATGCTTCATCTTTCACAATTTCTGGATTAGATTCATGTACAGAATATCACTATCAAATAAGAACAATTTGCGAAAGTGGAACAGGACCATGGACAGTATTAGCAACTTTAGAAACTAATTGTGGATTGCCAGAATGTTCACTACCACCTGAAGATTTAAGCACAATAAATCTTTCACCTACTTCTACCAAAATAATGTGGGATGCATCAGATGGTGCAATTAAATATACACTTCGGTATAGACCGCTAGGCTCTGCCACATGGACATCGGTAGTTGTATTTGCAATTTATAAAGATTTAACAGGATTGAGTCCATCAACAACTTATGAATATAGGGTGAGATCAATTTGCCCGTCATCAACAAGCCCGTATTCAGATATTTATACTTTTATCACAGATCCTCTAAAAATGAATTCATTAGAAAGTGATAATAATGTATCTGTATTTCCTAATCCAGGGGATGGGAATTTTAATATTATAATGAATGATGACGAATATGAATTAATGATTTATGATTTACATGGAACATGTATGTATCAGGACCATTTTATTGCTGCGCATTATACATTTGATGTTTCTCATTTGTCAAATGGGATATATTTAATTTATATACGCTCTTCAACATTAAATTCTATTCAAAAAATTACAATTAATAAATGACCTATGAAAAAAATCACAACAACATTCATAATCATTATAGTAATTAATATTTTTCACTGTTCATATGCGCAAATTATATCCAATTACCCTGATCAGGTATTTATTGGGAATGATGAACATAAACATATAGGTACAGAACTAGTTTCTCAGGGCGATGTAAATGGAGATGGGTATAGTGATATTTTAAGTTTGGCAATGGATGAGGTTGGTTTTGATGATCATTATATTGTTGAGATTTACTTAGGTAGAAGTGGCGGAATTGATACAATTCCATTTTGGTCAAAAGATCTCGGTTTTGGTTTGAAAGGTTTTGATATATCCGGCGATTACAATAATGATGGTTATGATGACATCATTTTTTCAAATGATGCATATCTAAACAAAGGAATTGTGTATTGTTTTAACGGTCATTCAACTTCAATCTCATCTTCTCCAAGCTGGAGCTATTCTCCAACTCAACTTTATTCACGATTTGGATATGCTCAATCAAATGCCGGTGATGTTAATAATGATGGTTATGATGATCTTGTAGTTGGGGCACCATTGTACGATAACGGTCAGGACGGTGAAGGTGCAGTACTCCTTTTCCTGGGCGGGAGCACAGGTTTAGAATCAACTTATGCATGGCTTGAAGATAATAATAAAGCAGGGTCATCATTTGGAACTTCTGTTATAGGGTTAGTTGATGTAAATGATGATGGGTTTGATGACATAGCAATAAGTGCAAAAGATTATCCTTTGGGTGGAAGTTTTTCAGGAGGAAAAATCTATGTTTATTATGGAAAGGCTTCAGGTCTGCAGGCAGCACCCGCATGGACATATATGTCCGAAACCGTAAATGAATATGCAGGAAATACCTTAGAATCGGGTGATTTCAATAATGATGACAACCCAGATTTAGTTTCAGGTGGATTATTCATTAAGTTTTTTTATGGCAACGGCGCAACATTTTCAACAAGCCCCGACTATTCTTTTATTATTCCAGAGGAAACATTCTATTTCAGGAACATGTCAATAGGTGATGTTAATGGAGATAATTATGATGACTTATTTCTTCCTTCTTATTACAATGGGTACGAAGGATGCGGCTCAGCTTACGATCTTGATGGCCCGGGATGTGTTATTATGCAAGGCACTTCTGATGGTATTTTTCCATATCCAACATTTTCCACTGATGTATCATTTGATGAATGTGCTGAAATTTCTATGGGAACTTTTATTGGAGACTTAAATGGGGATGGAAAGGATGAATTTATTGCAAGCGATATTAATTATGATGAAGGATCATTTGATGAACCTGGGACATTTTATCTTTATTTAGGTGGTGAACTTGAAGTACCATTGAAAGCAGATTGGACCTATTCTAATTTTGAAAGTAGTTACGATATACACACAGGTTTTCTTCAGGAAATAAAGGGCGATTTGGATGGTGATAGCATTGAGGATTTACTAATTGGAGAAGGATATAGTACAGAAGTTGGATTAGTATTTTTAGGATCATTAGATGGGTTAGATAGCACATATAACCAGTCGATCATACCTTCAAACAATATTTCTGATGTTGATTGCTCCGGAGATTTGAATGGAGACGGTTATGATGATTGTATCTCAGGATGTTATTCTTGTAGCACTATTCCTTTTGGTATTCCATATGACGGTAAAGTATCAGTTTTTTTTGGGTCTGAAAGCGGAATTGCTTTAACCCCAGCCTGGAATTATTTATCTGACAATGATGGAGCTCAATTAGGATATTCTGTTTCAATTCTCGGTGATATCAATGGAGACGGGTACGATGATATTGCGGTTGGAGCACCTTATTATGATTTAGGCTCAATGAACGAAGGAATTATACATATATTTCTTGGTTCTGCTTCTGGTCCCGGAGCTACACCTGCATATACTTTTGATGTAGATCAGGGGGAGGCTCATCTTGGAATTAATGTCACCGGTGCGGGTGATGTCAACGGAGATGGATATGATGATATTCTGTTTGGCATACCAGATTATGATGTCTCCTGTACTGATGATGGAGTGGCTATGATCTTTTTTGGTGACCCTGCAGAAATTACATATTATCCAAATTGGGTGCATATAGGTTATTCATGCGGTGATAAATCAGGATATTCAGTAGCGGGTGCAGGTGATGTAAATGCTGACGGATATGATGATATAATAATTGGAGCACCAAATGCATACGAAACTTATAGCACTGCCGGAGAAGCATATCTCTATTTAGGTGGACCCGAAGGTCCTGACTACTTCCCGGAATGGCAGGTATCAGGTGAAAGTGCTGATGATAATTTAGGTTTGTATATTTCTACTGCAGGGGATTACAATGCCGATGGTTATGATGATGTATTAATAGGTTCTAACAATTATAATTACGGATCAGATCCACAAGGCTTGGTCTTTTTGTACATGGGTAACCCAACGGGACTTTCTCCAAATCATTACAAGAGAATTTACAAAGGAACACACAATACTTACTTCGCAAAACATTTTACCGGAGGTGGAGATATAAATGGAGATGGATATGATGATTTTGCAATAGGTGAAGAAGATTTTACAGTTACGGATGAAAACAATATAGGCCGTGTTTACTTATTTTTAGGCAAACCAATTGAATGTAACCTTGTAACAGGTATCAGTGTGTCTGCAATCACAGAAACTAGTGCGAATATTAACTGGGTAGAATCTGACACCTCTTCAATTTATTATTTCCAATGGAAAAAAGCGGGTGTTGCAGATTGGAATAGCGAAATTTTATATTCAAATACTAAAATATTGAGTGGTTTATCTACTTGTCAAAATTATGTATATCGCATCCAGAATATTTGTACATCTGGCGCATCAGATTTTTCTGCAGAATTAAATTTTACTACAATATGCCCTCCTCCTTGTTCATCTCCGCCTTCTTCCTTGTCTGCTACGGTTTTATCTTCAACAACAGTTTCCTTAAGCTGGTCGGTTGTTTCAGGTGCTTTAAAATACAAGGTATATTATCGCCAGGCGGGAACTACAGCCTGGACAGTAAAAAATACTATACCAAATACAACAAATATTACGGGCTTAACTCCCGGAACCATTTATCAGTATAAAATCAAAGCAATTTGTAGTGGGGGCCTTTCTACTTCTTTTTCTCCTATTCACACATTTACAACACCTTTAAAACTAAAAGAAGAAAAAGATCTTTCTATAAATATTTTCCCTAACCCAACAAATGGAAAAATAAATGTGGTAATTTTCGATTATATAATAAATAATTATTCTATTTCTGTTACAAATGTTTTTGGCCAGTCTATAATGAAAGTTGAAACTACTCAGAATGAAAATATTCTTGACCTTAGTGAAAATATGAATGGTATTTATTTTATTTCAGTTTTTTCTGATGAAAAAAATGTATATACGTATTCTGTAGTTTTAAATAAATAAAACTAATATATTACAATAATCTCCGTGCTTTGAAATTTCTCATATTTAAAATTGAATTGATCTTAAGTCTCGGTCGTATCGCTGCACATTTTATTTAATCCTAGAATATAATTCAGATAACTTTGCTTGATGGATTTAATAGAAAGACTACAATCAATAAAAGAACGCTGGCAGAACATTCAGGAAAAACTGAGTGACCCTGAACTTATAAAGGACATGAAGAAATATAAATCTTTAAATAAAGATTATAAAGACATGACGCCTGTTGTAAATGCCTTGCAGGAATATAAAATGATACTCGGTAATATTGATGACAGCAGAAAAATACTGAATACGGAAAAAGATGATGAATTAAAGCAAATGGCAAAAGAAGAGTTGAATATGTTGGAAGAAAATAAAATAGCTCTTGAAGAAAAAATAAAAGAATTGTTGTTACCCAAAGATCCTGAAGATGAAAAAAATGCAATTCTGGAAATAAGAGCGGGAACCGGCGGTGATGAGGCCGGAATTTTTGCAGGTGATCTGTATAAAATGTATTCAAGGTATTGTACAACACAGGGATGGAAAGTAGATGTAATGAATATGAATGAAAGTGAAAAAGGCGGCTACAAAGAAATTGTTTTGGAGATTGAAGGAGAGAGTGTTTACGGAAGATTAAAATATGAAAGTGGTGTACACAGAGTGCAGAGGATTCCTGAAACAGAAAGCCAGGGAAGGATACATACCAGCGCAGCAACAGTTGCAGTTTTACCTGAAGCGGAAGAGTTTGATGTGGAAATAAATATGAAGGATATTAAAGTGGATGTTTTTAGGGCAAGTGGTGCGGGCGGGCAACATGTAAATAAAACGGAAAGTGCTGTGCGCATGACGCATATTCCAACAGGAATTATTGCAGAATGCCAGGATGAAAGAAGTCAGATTAAAAATAAAGAAAAGGCTTTGAAAGTTTTGCGCACAAGAATTTATGAAAAGTTTCACCAGGAGCATTTA
>JACMJP010000168.1 GCA_014380545.1 Chitinophagales bacterium
GAATTAAACTCAGCAAATCAATACTTCTTTCAACTACTAAAGTACCAAGGCTTTTATCAAACGGAATTTTTTCATAGCGTTGTAGAATTCCGCATCTTGTTACTTCGCCCAGTCTTGGTATCGCCATGTTCACAAGATAACCAATCATTACACTATAAAAAGTTGTCAATAACCTTGGGCTTTTACCAAGCGGTTCAAGCATCATTTTCCATTTTACTGCTCTTAATACATGGCTTAAAATTCCTATCGCAACACTCAACAAAACCCACCAGTAATTTGCATGCAGAAAAGATTCTTTTATTTCGGCTTTCTGATCCTCGTCAACATTGCGCATAATGAGCCACAATAAAAAAATACCAAAGCCCAGAAAGACTATGAATTTAAAAATATTGAAAAAGAGTTTCTTGCTCACTTATCAGGAGAGAGAGTTTGTATTGCTGTCAGGAAAAATAACTTTTGGCTTAAACTTTTTCGCTTGTTCAAAATCCATAGAAGCATAACTGCAGATAATTACTAGATCACCCGGTTCCACTTTTCTTGCAGCAGGTCCGTTCATGCAAATAACTCCACTGCCCCGTTCACCGGTTATCACATACGTTTCAAGCCGCTCACCATTTGCAATATTCAGCACCTGCACCTTTTCATTTTCAATCAGGTTAGCTGCGTCCATCAGGTCCTGGTCAATAGTTATACTTCCAATGTAATTCAAATTAGCTTCCGTAACCCGCACACGGTGAATCTTACTTTTTAAAACTTCTATATTCATAGTGGGGCAAAGGTAAATGTTCCTGTGAAATGATGGGTGGAAAGAAGAATACCCTTTCAGATTCTGCCAATATATAATGGAAGTGTACCTAGACTTATTGAAATAAAAAACTAACTTTATATAACTATGATCAAAACTTACTCTTATGAAAATGAAAACTCTTCCACTCTTCATTATTTCCTTCCTTATTTATTTTAATACAAATGCACAAACAGGTTATTTTACTTTTGATGATCTGGATGGAGATTCAGAGGGATGGGCGATAAAGCCTTCAAATGATAGTAATATTATTGCGGTATTTGGCGACCTTGACAACTTAACTATTAAAAAAATAACTGCAGAGGGTAACGAAATATGGAGTACATCAATTGAGGATGGTTTGTATAATCATGATTTTTATGCACATGAATTATTTTGCATACCTGAATCCGGGTATTATTATTTTACAACTTATGCATACTTTCATTTTTCAGAAGATGGCGAACTCATATCTCAAATTGAATACTCGCTGACTGATTTGGGATATACTGAAGAGGATTTTGAAGGTGATATTATTTACTTTACAGATGTTTGTTTTGCTGATTCAACGTTTCATGCATTATCCGAACAAATGAATCCGGCCCATGATACTACATATTATACGATTACTGAAATTGATTTAAACGGGAATGTAAACTTTTCAAGGAAGTATTACCCAGGGCAGGGAGCATATATCCTTTTCAGTAATAATACTTTTGTAGATGGATTTGATTATGTTTTTTATAATATTTATGATAGCTCTACCATACAAAGAGTAGATAAAATAAATGCTTCATCAGGAGAAATTGAAACTTCGCTCTTAACTGATGATATGGATTTCAGAAACATATTACAACAAAACGATGGCATTATTTATTATGGTGTTTATTTATACTCCGGAGGTGATTTACATAGCTATTTGAAAAAGATAAATAATGCAGGTGAAGCTATATGGAGCAATGAAAATATTACTGATCTGGGGTATGAAACTAACTACCCTAATCTTTCTGAAATGATTGAGCTTGGCAGTGGTAATTTACTTGGTCTGGTAAGTTTCGCAGTTCCTTTTGGAACAGACACTACCTACCATTCTTTGCAATTATTTTCCTCAGATGGAGATTTGATGTATGCTACTCAACAATTTAAAGTAACGCTCAGTAGTAATCCTTTTAATTTTTCAAATATTCATTCAATGACATTGATTGAAGAAAATATTGTTGGCTTTGTGGGACATGATATGAATGATAAAGCATTTGTTTTGCTCACAGATACATTAGGAAATTATTATCATGTAAACCTCACAGGCCAATTATACAATGATGCAAACGGAAATAATACATTTGATACAGGGGAAACTGTATATCCCGGTCAGTTAATAAAATCAGAACCGATCAACTATTATGCAATGACTAATGCTGAAGGAAAATATAATTTGCTATTAGGTAATGACGGAGCGTATGAGATTTATACAGATTCAATTCCTTATTGGGATATTATTGATCCTTCAGATCATTATAGTTTTATAGCAGACACTACCATTACCGGAGATACTTTATCAGGTTACGATTTCAGATATGACTATACAATTCCCGTACATGATGTATCCATCTCAGTTTATCAAGGCAATATTGCCCCGGGATTTGAAAGCTATAATTCTGTAATAATTAAGAATAATGGGAATCAGTATGATGAAGAAGGTACGATTGAATTGCATTATCCTTCTATTTTATATGATCCTATAGCCATCCCTGATTATTTTTCACATGTTGATACAATCATTACCTGGAATTATACTGAGCTTGATCCTCATGAAACACAAACATTTGATGTAAACTATGTTGCTGAAATATCATTATATTTAATTGGTGAAACGGTATTAACTATAGGTGACGTAACTACAGATGATATTGAAATTGATACAACAAATAATAGCGAAATTATTTATACCATAATTACTTCATCCTTTGACCCCAACCACAAATTAGTTTCTCCAACAGGTGAAGGTACAAATGGAAATATAGATGATGAAACAGAATACCTGACCTACACAATTGAATTTCAAAATACCGGAACAGCAGAAGCGCATTTCATTAATATTTATGATACGCTCGATTCTGAATTAGATATTGAAAGTATAGAAATGGTTTCGGCAAGTCATAACTATGTTTTGCATTTAACTGCTCCAAATATTTTACGCTGGGAATTTGATTCTATCTTTTTACCTGACAGCACAACAGATATTTTGGGAAGTATGGGGTATTTAAAATTTCGTATTAAAATAAAGAATGATGCAATGATTGGTGATGTAATTGAAAATAGTGCAGCAATTTATTTCGACTATAATCCTGCTGTAATTACAAACACAACAAAAAATACTTTAATACAAATAACCAATATAACTGAACTGGAATCTAGCACACAAATAAAACTTTATCCAAATCCTGTTTCAAAATATCTCACAATTAATTTTACTAATATAATTAACGGAGAAATATATTTTATCATTTCTGATTTAAGTGGAAGAATAATGATGAGTGAAATGATCGCAGCAAATAGAAATTCATCTACAATTGACATCTCAAAACTTGTAACAGGGTTTTATTATTGTACCGTTTACAACAAATCAAAAAACAAAATTGAAGTTGCGAAATTTGAGGTTTTAAGATAAATATTCATTAATCTTTTTAAAAGTTGTTGATTGTGAGATCGCAACTTTTTTATTTCATTTTAGACAACCACATTATCCAGTAACCTCACTCCACCTGCGATAACGGAAGTAACAATTACAATTTCCTTTGTATCAATTTTTATTTCGCTTAAGTTTTCAGCATTTAGTATTTCAAAATAATCAACTTCAAAATCATCTAACGCATTCATTGCATCAAAACAGGAAGTTTCAATTTCAGCAAATGGTAATATCTTAATAAGAGAAGCTGCATAGTTTAATGTCGCATAAATAATTCCGGCTTTAAATCGTAATTCACTACTCAGCCTGCTGTTCCGGCTGCTCATCGCCAAACCATTTTCTTCTCTTATAATCGGGCATTTTTTTACTTCAATATTTAATCGTTGTGTTTCAACTAATTTTTTAAGAATAATATATTGCTGATAATCTTTCTGCCCCAGAAATAAAATATTTGGCTGCACAATTTCAAGAAGTATTTTAACAACCTGCGCTACGCCGGCAAAATGTCCGGGTCTTGATGCACCTTCAAGCATATTTTCCAAAGCACCGAAATCAAATTTGTTTGTGATTGTTTTGCCATAAGGGTATATATCTTTTTCATCAGGTAAATACAGGATATCACAACCAGCATCCTGCAGCATTTTTATATCCTCTTCAACAGGCCTGGGATATTTCTCCAGATCTTTCGCATCGGTAAACTGGGTTGGATTCACGAATATGCTACAGACAACCACATCACAATCAGCTTTTGCCCTTACAATTAAAGAAATATGACCTTCATGCAGTGCTCCCATGGTAGGGACAAAGCCAATGGTTTTGCCGTTACTTTTCAACTGACTTATTGCAGGAGTAAGGGCAGAGCGGTTTTTTATGATCTGCATCTGAAGGGTAAAAATAACTTGCATAATTAAATTCTCAGTTGTATGTTGTATTTTTGTGTCCCGATTTAAAATCAGGAACAGGCAAAATTAAAATTCTGTAGCTAACCAACTCCTACAGTACAAATCAAAAAACATCTATGGGAAAAAAAAGGGTTCTGATCGTTACGCAGGAAATGACACCGTATTTGAACGGTACCGAAATGAGTGAAGTAGCCAATGCACTCCCACAATATATGGCAAATAAGGGTAATGAATTACGGGTGCTGATGCCCCGGTATGGAGTTATTAATGAACGCCGCCACAGGCTGCATGAAGTAGTTCGCCTTAGTGGTATGAATATTATTTTAAATGATGATGATTATCCGCTCATAATTAAAGTGGCATCTCTGCCAGGGGCAAGAATGCAGGTTTATTTTCTTGATAATGAAGATCTCTTCAAGCGGAAGTTTGTTTTTCATGATGAGGAAAATAAATTTTATGAAGATAATGCTGAACGCATGGTATTTTTCTGCCGTGCAGTTTTAGAAACTGTAAAAAAATTCCAGTGGGCACCTGATATTATTCATTGCCATGGCTGGATGACTTCTATGATACCCATGTTCCTGAAAACGGCTTATGCGCAGGAGCCGGTTTTCCAAAATTCAAAAGTTGTTTTCTCTGTATATAAGAGTGCATTTGAAGAAAAATTATCGCAGCAAATTATTCTTGATAAAGCTGTGATGGCAAACGTAGTCTCTAAAGAGCATATAAATGATTTTAAAGATTTCACAAATGCAGGTGTAAATAAAGGCGGTGCTAAATATGCAGATGCTGTTGTAATCGGCAGCCCGGATCTTGACAAAGACGTTGCAAAATTTGTGAAAGGATTAACAGTTCCGGTGCTTGAATATGTAACCGGTGAAGATGCATTAAGTAAATATGCTGCATTCTACGAAACTATCTAACAATAAACTATTCTTTTCAGCGATATAAAGGCAATGAATAAATTTTGGATTGTATGCGGGGTTGTACTATTGCTCTTTAGCTTTGTTTCCTGCCGTAAAGCAACTTTTATTGGTGATGATCTTATTCCAGGAAGTGATTTTCTTTATTCTGCAAGGGCAGATACTTTTAAAATAATTACAAATACTTTACTGGATGATTCTGTAGCTACAAGTTTTAATATTTATCATTCACTTGGTAGTCTTAATTCAACGGTTTTTGGAAAAACATCTGCTGATATTTATACACAGATATTAATGCCTACAAGTAATTTAACTTTCGGCGCAAATGCTGTAGCAGATTCTGTGGTGCTCACTTTAGATTATGCAGGGCTGTATGGTGATTCAACTGCGCAACATAGTTTGAATGTATATAAATTAGTAGAAGATATTGATGGTTCAAGATTGTATTATTCAAATTCTAAATTGCATGATCTGCCTATATTAATTGGAAGGAAAGAACTATTTACCCCGAATTTAAAAGATAGTGTTCAGGAGGTGGATGATAAATTTCCGCCGCATTTGCGCATCAGGTTATCAGACTGGTTTGCTGCTGACTTATTAAGTATCGTTAATGATTCATCAAGGTTTCGGGATAATTCGACTTTTACTGATTATTTAAAAGGAATATTAATTGAAACGGATGTAAGTAGTGGCTACAGCAACAGCACTATGTATTTTGACCTGGCTAATTTTATTTCAGGAATGACAATTTATTATAAGAATGATTCTTTTGATTCTTTAAGTATCGTATTTCCATTCAGTGGTACAAAATATAATTATTTTGCACATGATTATGCAGGATCAACTGCCGAAAGTTATTTATTATCTCCTGACACAACGAACGGAGATGAAGAAGTTTTTGTACAGGGTTTTGGCGGATTAAAAACATACATTCAATTTCCCACTTTAAATAATTTACAAAATGTAAGTATCAATAAAGCTGAATTAACTTTTACGATACCCGCTGCAATCGGGGAATTGGATACGGTATTTGAAGTACCACCTTCTTTATTATTAGTGAAAGCCGATTCACTTTTAAAAAATGATTTTGATGTGATCAGTTATTCAAGCGAATTATTTTATTCATTGCCTGATCAAAGTGTAAATGACCCTTTATTTTACGGTGGTAAATTA
>JACMJP010000169.1 GCA_014380545.1 Chitinophagales bacterium
TGAGCAGGGTTCACAATACCCATAAATAAAATAATACAATTGAAAACCTGCGTAAAAAAAGATGCAGGGTTTTTCGGTATATATATTTTAATTGAGAAAGTACCCTGCTGAAAACGTTAAATTTAATAACTCAGCATACATTAAATATCTTCATCAGGGTTTCACTATCTTCATAATAGGAACCGCCTTAAATTTTTACAATCACTCATCAGCGTTTTTGGAATTGCAGTTATTCCAAAGGCTATGGTTGAGCAATATAAAAAGATATATTTATTGCAATGTTTCATTAAAGGCTTTCAGTATTATAATGGTCCTGGTCTGCTTAATGAAATGCATAAAGGTGGAATGCTTGAACTTGTAAGGGAAAGAAATAATGAGCACGATGCAAATGCTATAGCAATTCATTTTAATGAGCAGAAAATAGGTTTTATTCCCGCAGCAGAAAATCATGTGCTCAGCAAAATAATGGATACTGAAATACTTGAGCTGCAGGCTGAGTTTACACATATAGAAAAAAGTGCAGCCACATGGGAGAATGTACATATTGCAGTATATGTACTGAAAAGAACAAATGATCCATTGCCTGACCAGGCAGCTTATACAGAACAGCTTATTACACCAACGTACTTAACACTTGGTTATATTAATGAACATGTAATGCGTATAAAAAGAGATAAAGAAAATACTGAGGCGCAGCAAGTTCATGTGCTTGTTGATTTTACAAAAACAGCGGAGAAAATATTAAAAAGGAAAATGCAACAGCATGAGGAAATTTTTGTAGTGAACAAAAACAGGATACCGGAAAAATATCGGAACGACAGTTTGCTGCATACACTTAATAATGCAGAAATTACATTGGATAAATATTTTGATGAGGAAGGATATATAGTAGCGTCAGTTGACAGGCTCTCGCAACTGGACTCAGAAATAAAAACAATTGTAATCCGCAAAACAACAAATGGAAAAGATGTTTTTGAAGCTTTATTTGAATGATTTCGGATTTAGTTATAGCCGGAATACCAATAAATAAATAATGCAATTGAAACCCTGCGTAAAAAAGACGCAGGGTTTTTCGTATACATATTTTAATTGTGAAAGAACCCTGCTGAAACAGGAAGAGTATTAAAAGTTGTTTTTGAAAAGAGGAGCAAAGCTTGAAAATGGTGTTCACATTTTCACAAACGCTTTACTATAAGTTGTTTTATTACCGGAAACCACAAAATAATAAATGCCCGGCGAAAGCTGTGTGGTGTTAATTGATACCTGGCTAAGGGTAATAATAGGTGTTTGAGAAACAACTGTTTGTCCTATACTGTTTGTGATACTATAAACTGCATTCTGTGCAACAGGTATTGCCAGTTTTACATGCATGGTTTCAAAAACCGGATCAGGATATATATTTACTCCCGGCAATTCAACTGCATTAGAGCTTGCTTCATCAATTGCACTGCAGCACATTAATGTTTCCGGTTCAAGCATATTTTCATCTGCAGGAAAAGTTGTAAACGTACCGGAAGTTACATCTATATTGTATGTATAAATATTATTATCGCTATGTTCTCCTCTTGTAATATAAAGCTCTTCATCAGGCAGCAATACACTGAAGACTCCTGATACTAATTCCATTTCGGGTAGAGTAGTAATAGTTGTAAGAACCCCTGAAATTGCATCCATTGATGCAAAATAAAACACACCTGCATCATCATATACCCCGTAGAATTTTTCATCATTGCAATTGAAGCGCCAGTTCAGTCCTTCGCTTAAAGGGTGTTCATACAGAAGTTCACCATCAGAAAGATTGACTACATACGTTTTTTTATTGCCTGACAGGTCCTTTCCCCTGAACAGGTAATGATCATTCAGCGGGTCTAAAGAAGAAGTGAAGGGAGTAACCTCCTCTATTTCCGGATAGGTGCCCACAATTGTTTTTTCTCCTGTTATTTTATCAGTAGAAACTACATGTACAGAACCATCTCCGGCCCACACTCCAAAGATCTTGTTTTGCACACAACTGTATTGAAGTTCCCAGGCAGCATCAACAACATAAGGGCTATATTTTATATTTCCGGTGCTCAGATCCACTGTAATCAACCTCAGGATATAGTCTTCATCTCTTCCTCTCACAGTGTATTCCATTTCAGTTTCATTTATTATACTGCTTCCACCATCCAGGTACTGAAACTCTGTTTCATCATAAGTGATGAGAGTCGTAAAGGTTCCATCCATGTTGTAAATTCCATATTCTAATGGAGTACCGGTAGAATAATAGAAAGTATAAACAGATGTTGTTTGTGTTTCTGCCGTAATACAACAGTTCATCAAAAAAAAGAATACAATTATTTTCATTAAACGAAGATAAGAAACTCCCTACTCTCTGTTTACTACCCTTGGGGGTTTCCTCAAAGTATGAGCGGGGTTCATAATACCAATAAATAAAATAATGCAATTGTAACCTGTGCTAATTCATTTTAATAAAAGAAGTTGATGCCTTGATTTCATTTCCATTTAAGAGCTTTAATACATAAAATCCCCCCTCGAGATACAAGAGATCAATTTCATGGATATTGTTTCCGCTATAACTCTGTATTAATTTACCTGTTATGGATTCAATTATTACACCTGTAATAATAAGATCGCTCTGAATGAATAATTTATTTTTTGCAGGGTTAGGATAAACTTTAATGGTTAAACCTGATGAAAGTACGTTATACAAACCATCAAATATAAAATAAAGATCTTCTGATGTTTGAACACAGCCATTTATATCGGTAATGACAACACTGTAAAATCCTGTTTCAGCAGGAAGATATGTGCTACCTGTGGCGCCATCAATTATCTCTCCGTTAAAATACCATTGATAATGCAGAGCAGAAGTGGAAATAAGGGTATCGCCTGCCATACTTATTTCAGGAACAACGGGTAATGGAAAAACTGTAATTATTACTGAAGAAGAAATATTATAGCATCCATGAATGTCTGTTACTTCATAGTAATACTCACCGTTAGCATTCACAAATATTGAATCGGTTATCTCTCCTGTGCTCCATAAAATATCATCTTCACCCGCAGTAAATAATATCGCGGAATCGCCTTCGCAAAATGCAGTTTCATCATCAGTAAATATTTCGGGTTCAGGTAAGGGAAATATTATTATATTTATTGGTAAGGAAATGCCATAGCATCCATTTGTATCTGTTATTGCCAAATAATATGAGCCTTCTGTTGTAACAGTTATAAAATTGATTGTATCTCCGGTATTCCATATAATATCTCCTGCTTCTGCAGTATATAATGTAGCAAAACCTCCTTCACAAAATGCAGTTTCATCATCAGTAATTATCTCCGGCTCAGGAGCATCATAAACATCTACATATACATCATCATAACCATAACATCCTTCTGTAATTGCTTTTAAAGTATAATGACCACTATATGTAATTATTGTACTGTCAGCAGTACCTCCGGGTATCCAGTCATAAGTATCACCACCGCTTGCATATAAGATCAAAGTATCTCCATCGCAAAATTCGAGCGGTCCGCCGGGAGTAATCATTGCCGTAGGAATAGCATTGATTTCAACATGAATAGTATCTGAATAATAAGTGCATGCTGCATCTTTTACTATTAATGAATAATATCCTGCGCTGTCAACAGTTATTGATTGAGTTGTATCTCCGGTAGACCATAAATAAACTGCATCTTCCATATCGGCATTTAATGTCAGGGATTCTCCTGTACATAGGTCCGAATCTCCATCCAATATAATATCAGCAGAGCCATAAGGATGAAATTCTGTTGTAATAAAAAAAGTATCTTCACTGAAAGGATATGAATAAAGCTCAACAGAAAAATATAAAGTATCTCCAGCTTCTGTACCTGTAAAACTATGCGTTATGCTTCCTGGACTTGCTATCCCATCCAAAAAACTGAAATGCCATGAGTTATATACATTAGTAAACCCATCAGTTAAAGTTTCATTATACCACCCTATTTCAGCTTGCCCATCACATTTTGATACAAGCATAAAATAATCAATATCATCCTCTGTAGTTCCGTAAATAAAATTCCTTCCGTTAAGCTTAGTTACAAAACTGGTGTCGTAAGGAACATATATCGCATCCTCGAAAGTATTGTTGCATTCACCGATCTCAGAAGTATCGAGACTGAGTTTGATAATAATTGAATCATCTAAATATTCGTTTTCTATTCCGTTATCATGATTAAAGAAAAAATAATATATACCAGGACAGACAATAGTTCGCATATCTGCATAACCGGGTGCAAAATCTACCCATGAATTCGCTTTTGCAGCATCAATAGTATCTCCACTATATAGTCTTATACCAATATCCAGAGAAGTGCTGTTAAACATTTCAAGTTTGAATACTCCACTAACAGGAATATTCACTTTAAAATAATCCCTATCATTTGCATAAATACCGTAGAGTTCATTGTAGCCATATATCTTCATTATAAAAGATGTATCATAAGGAACTTCGTATGCGTCTGCAAAATAATTGTTGCATTCTGTTATTTCCTCCGTATCGAGTTGAATATTTACATTAAATGAATCTGCATCTGCTTTGTCGTTATCAGTAAGATAGCATTCATTTATTAATATGAAGTATACACCCGGACAGACCACGAATTCTTTATTATTATCATATCCTATCGTACCTTCTGGTGAATATCCGACAACTGATGTTCCATCATCTGCAAAGCAGGTAACTTCAAGACCTATGCCGGGTGGATTAATTTCTGTTGTATTATTTATAGAAACTTCAAGTACACCCGGGTTTTCAATATTTATTTTATAATAATCAACATCTCCGGCCGCCGGCCCTATAGTAGCATTAAATGATGCGGGTATAAAAACTTCAGGAGCTTCAAGCAGGGTATTATTTGGTACATCATCCTGAGCGTAAATTGACAAAGCAGAATAAAAAAGCAATAGAAAAAGCAGGTATGTTTTTAATGATTGCATAGTTAGTTACAAAACTACCGATTAAAATAATATTTTTTTTTGCCCCCAGTTGTCAGTCGATTACTATAATATAGATAGAACGTTTGGTGGTGCCGATAGCTATCGGGATGCATCTTCGTCATTCATGATTTGCAGACTGTGTCTGCTGTTTATCTCTATATAAGCAGGGTTCACAAAGAATTAATAAAAATATAGGAAGCGTATGGGTTTGAGAGAAATGAAAGAAATTTATTTTAATGTAATTTAGCATAATGAAAGAAGAAGAAAAAAATAAATTAAAAGAACCGGAAGCAATTTATTTTAAAAAAAAGCGGATCACCTTCAGTACTATTGAAACACAAGGCGATATTCAGCTGCAACAGGCACTTTTACTTACGCATGAAGAAAGATTGCAGGACATGCTGCAATTAAATAATTATGCTTATCAATTAAAAGGGAACGAAAAAATAGATTTCAGGAATTCGCGGCTTAAATTTTATCGCTATGAATATATTCCATCCTGAA
>JACMJP010000170.1 GCA_014380545.1 Chitinophagales bacterium
TCAAAATCAAGCTCTTTTTCCCCTGATTGTGCAAGATGAAAATTCTGCAGTGCAAGCCGTCTGTCTTCGGGATGCACAAGATGCTGCATTTGAGCAGTAGTTATTTGCTTTTCAGTTCCATCAATTTCAAGTATGTTATGCAAAATATTATTGCCCTGAATTATTCCCGTATTTAAATCAATTTCCCAGATACCTATACTCGCTGCTGTGGCAGCTAATTGCAAGGTGTCTGAAGTATGTTTTAATAATGCAGTTCGTTCAGCAATTGTTTTTTCAAGATTGGCATTTACGGTTTTTAAATTTTCCTGTGTATTATATCTTAAAAGGTCAATTTTATTCAATTGTTTTGCTGTTATTGATATCAGCAATAAGCTCACAAATAAAAAGGCCAGCGCAAATAATGCGATACTAAGATCGGCGGTAACTAAATTATATCTGTTCATTTCCATGCGCAGGAAACTGAGCAATACTAATAATAAAGCGGAAAGCGGAAATAATTTTCTTGCCATTGCATTTCCTGTTTTATCACCCGTAAATAATCCTGTTATGCCCAGCGAATAATTTATATAAGATGCTGCTACTGATAAAAGAAAAAGAAAAACAGAAGTATGCAGCGCCATGGAAGAAAGAAAAGAAAGTGTATACAGGCCGGGTACATTATATAAATATCCTATTATAGCAAGTAAGGCAATTGCGGACACAAAATGCAAAGCATATTGCGCAAATATTTTTTGGCGGATGTTATTGGACCTGATGCGGTAAAATGCCAAACCAATGATCATAAAACTAAAAGCAGTAGTTGCTGCCATTCTTCCGGAAGCACCGGCGAAAGAACTTATATCAGCATCTTTTACAAATAATTCATCAATGCCAGCTTTATAGCTGAATATATCCTGCGAAAAAGAAATAGCTGAGAGTATGAAAGTAATTATTGATAAAATTTTTGCTGTTATAATGTATTCTTTTTTCTCGCTGAGTATAAATAAAAAGGCACTGCCCGACAATAAAAAACAAATTGCACTATTAAATTTCATCGAGGGTAAGGCAGGTGTAACATTCTTTAAAATTTGAATATGCAACAGCCACCCCGCAATAACGGATAAGCCAAGGAGAATACAAAGTACAGCAACAACCCTGATAAGAAGGGCAAACTTCTGATAAGCCATAATGGTAAAAGCAGTGCAATATAATTTGTTTTATAAACAATGCGGTATACTTTTCAACAGGTTTTGTGAGACAGAGTCACGTTTAATAAAATTATCCGCAAGCCTGCAAAAAAAGTTAGTAACACTCCTGAAGGCTTACAGAGTTATAATTTTTTCCGATATTTGCAGTCAACAATTAAAACTTAAAATTAAAATATGGGTAAATCACAGGAAACTTCAGGTAAGAAAGACAGAGAGAAGAAAAAACAAGGTAAAAGAAAAGATAAAGAACAGAAAAAAGAAGACCGCAAAGCAAACAAAACTAAAGATAAAAGTTTTGAGGATATGCTTGCCTATGTGGATGAGTTTGGAAATATTACTTCAACAAAACCGGACCCTTTAAAAAAGAAAACTGTGATATTGGCTGAGAACATCCAAATTGGTGTAGCAAAGCAGGATAATAAAAAACCTGTTGACCTGATAAGAAATGGAAGAGTAACCTTTTTTAACGACTCCAAAGGTTACGGATTTATTAAAGACCTCGATACACAGGAAAGTTTTTTTGTGCATGCAAATGGTTTGTTAAACCCAATAAAAGAAAACGACAAAGTAACGTTTAAAGTTGAAATGGGACACAAAGGACCAAATGCCGTGAACGTTAAAACTAAGTAAACGCACTGCAATAAATACTTCAGGTTTTGTAATTATAGTGAAATTTATGCTGATGCGTTAAACACAGAAAGCTCATAAAATGATATTATCTCTTCTTATTTTATTTCAGGCCGGAACGCAATAATCTATTTTTCTAATTATAATATCAGGCTTCGTGTAAATAATATAAATAACAAAGAATATTTTACAAGAAGAATAAATAACTACCCAAGGCCTTGGATTTTACTCGTTTACGGAAGAGCGTTTTATTCTACCCTGGTAAGGAGCTTTAATATTTTCTGTAACCCGCTATAATGAAAGATATTATAATAATAAATCACATTAAAGCAAAAAGGACCAACCTGATTACCAGCCCTGGATAAAATCAGTGCTATCCGTAATGTAATTTTCCGATGCATTACATGCTTCATCTGCTTTTCCATCACAGTTGTCATCAATACTATTACA
>JACMJP010000171.1 GCA_014380545.1 Chitinophagales bacterium
AGTTCTGGAAGATATTTTTGTTTTTGTTCTTCTGTTCCGTATGTTTCAAGCCCCCAACAAACTAAAGAATTATTTACACTCATTATTACACTGCATGAATTATCTATTTTGGAAATTTCTTCCATGGCTAATACATAACTCACAGTATCCATTCCAGCACCACCATATTTCGGGTCAACCATTAAACCGAGAAATCCTAATTCACCCATACGCTTCACCTGCTCATACGGATACTTCATATCACGGTCCCTTTCAATAACTCCGGGCTTTAATTCATTCTGCGCAAAATCTCTTGCCGCCTGTTTGATCATGAGATGATCTTCTGTTAATTGGAAATTCATGTTGTAATAAGTTATTAGGTTGAATAAATTATTGAGTTAATTGTTATTTACGATTTATAAATTTCAACTCACAATTATTGCTTGATTTATGTATTTATTAATTTACTTATACTAACTGCAAACTGCTACTGCAAACTGTTTATTGCTTACTGCTTTCTAAAATTTTCGTTGTTGAGTATCCTGCCAAAAAAGGAATTACTACTATTCTGCCACCATTTTGTTTTACAATATCTGCCCCAACAATTTCATCTTCTTTATAATCGCCGCCTTTTACTAATACATCCGGTTGAATCATTTTTATTAATTCTATAGGTGTGTCTTCTTCAAATTGAATTACTGCATCCACTGCATATAAGCTTGCAAGCACTTTTGCCCTTGTATCAAAATTATTTATGGGCCTGCTTTCACCTTTTAATCTTTTTACCGAAGCATCACTGTTTAATCCCACAATTAAAACATAATTATTTTCCAGTTCAGTACATGCATTTAATAAATGAATATGCCCTGCATGTAAAATATCAAAACAACCGTTTGTGAAAATAATTTTCTTATTCCGGAAACGCCACATGGCAATTTCATGCATAAGTGGTTTAATATCACAAATTTTCTGTTGTATCGCTTCCTGTTTCTTCATTAGATAATTCCTCTGGTGGTTTTACACGGGATAAAAGTAATAATGATAAAAGTCCTATAAAAATGATCATAATCGTTTGACAGCCCCAGGCTATCCAGCTAAAGGATATTGCATGTACTTCATTGAGTGCATACAAGGTAACTAATGTTTCTGTAACAATAAGGTGGTAAGCTCCTATGCCCCCGGGTGTACTGATAATTCCTACTGTTCCGAAAACTAAAATTGCCAGCGCTTCTCCTGCACCAAAATGTGTGGTTTCCTGCATCGCATTAAAACACACATACACCATAAGGAAATAACAAATCCAAATTGCAACGGAATAAAAAATAAATAAAGGAAAGTTTTTTATGTGTTTCACTGCAATAATTCCTTCTTTAATATTCATCAAAAACAATTTGAATTTTAAATATCCTGTTGTGTGTTTCCACCTTTTAATTAAAAAGTAAACAATGATTACCAGCAGAATTAAAATACCTCCGGCAATTAATAAAGCTGATATATTTGAAAAGAACTTTTGTAAATAAGGTTGCACAACTTTGGTATCGAAGAAATTCCATATTACATCAAACTGCACGATAAATAATAAAATAGTTACAAGAATTAAACTCAGCAAATCAATACTTCTTTCAACTACTAAAGTACCAAGGCTTTTATCAAACGGAATTTTTTCATAGCGTTGTAGAATTCCGCATCTTGTTACTTCGCCCAGTCTTGGTATTGCCATGTTCACCAAATAACCGATCATTACACTATAAAATGTTGTTTTAAGCCGGGGCGATTTTCCCAGAGGTTCGAGCATCATCTTCCATTTTACTGCTCTCAGCACATGGCTTAAAATCCCGATGGCGACACTTAATAAAACCCACCAGTAATTTGCATGCAGAAAAGATTCTTTTATTTCGGCTTTCTGATCCTCGTCAACATTGCGCATGATGAGCCACAATAAAAAAATACCAAAGCCGAGAAAGACTATGAATTTAAAAATATTGAAAAAGAGTTTCTTGCTCACTTATCAGGAGAGAGAGTTTGTATTGCTGTCAGGAAAAATAACTTTTGGCTGAAACTTTTTCGCTTCTTCAAAGTCCATGGACGCATAGCTGCAAATAATTACTATATCACCAGGCTCTACTTTTCTTGCGGCAGGCCCGTTCATACAAACCACACCGCTGCCCCGTTCACCGGTTATCACATATGTTTCCAGCCGCTCACCATTTGCAATATTCAACACTTGTACCTTTTCATTTTCAATGAGGTTAACAGCGTCCATCAGGTCCTGGTCAATAGTAATACTTCCAATGTAATTCAAATTAGCTTCTGTGACCCGCACACGGTGAATCTTACTTTTTAAAACTTCTATATTCATAGTGGGGCAAAGGTAAATGTTCCTGTGAAATGATG
>JACMJP010000172.1 GCA_014380545.1 Chitinophagales bacterium
GCAAAAGGTACTAACACACAAAAAGTTGGTGACTTCTGGGCCAGTGCCATGGATACCGTTGCAATTGAAAAAGCAGGAATATCTACCATACAGCCGCAAATTGATAAAATAAATGCAATGCAAACTAAAGATGATCTTATTAAAATGACAGCCGCATTGCACCGCAATTTTAATTTCGTTATGTTCAGCGCTTTCGTAACGCAGGATGCCATGAACAGCACTGAGCAAATATTCAACATATTTCAGGGAGGATTGGGGCTGCCTGATAAAGATTATTATTTGCGCAACGATGAAAAAGGCAAACAATTAAGGGCAGATTATATTGCGCATATTAAAAATGTGATGGTGCTTGCAGGAAAAGATGAAGCAACTGCGGCTCAACAGGCAGATGTGATTATGGATCTCGAAACAAATCTTGCAAAAGCTTCAATGGACAGAGTTATGATGCGGGATCCTTATGCAATTTATCATAAACAAACAACAGATGAATTAGTAAATAATTATAATAGCATAAACTGGAATTTGTATTTCACAGAAATTAAATCCCCCGCATTTGCATCCTTAAATGTTTCTCAGCCTGAATTCTTTTCTGCATTAAATAATATGCTGAATTCGGTGAGCATGGATGACTGGAAAACATATTTTACATTTCATTTAGCAGATGCTGCATCGCCTTATTTAAGCAGTGCATTTGTAAAAGAGAATTTTAATTTTTATGAAAATAAATTAAGCGGCTCAAAACAAATGAAGCCACGATGGAAAAGTGTTTGCGAAACTGCAGATTTTGCTCTTGGTGAAGCATTAGGTCAGGAGTATGTAAAAGTTGCTTTCAGCGAAGAAAGCAAACAGCGCATGCAAAAAATGATAACAGATATAAAAGCATCATTCAGCGAAAGAATAAATCAATTAGACTGGATGAGTGATAGTACAAAACTGTTTGCACAAAAAAAATTAAATACCATTATGGTTAAAGTTGCCTATCCTGATAAATGGAGAGATTATTCAAAACTTGATATTGACCGGGGACCATATGTATTAAATGTAATGAAGAGTTTAGAATTTGAAGCGCAAAGGAATCTGGATAAAATTGGTAAACCAGTTGATAAAGGCGAGTGGGGAATGACACCGCAAACTGTAAATGCATATTACAATCCGAGCAATAATGAAATTGTTTTTCCTGCGGCAATCTTACAACCGCCATTTTTTGATCCGAAAGCTGACGACGCAATTAATTACGCAGCAATCGGAGCTGTTATAGGTCATGAAATTACACATGGTTTTGATGATGAAGGAAGACAGTTTGATGCAGAGGGAAATTTAAAACAATGGTGGACAGGAACAGATGATAATTTATTTCGTGAAAGGGCGAATGTTGTAGTTACGCAATATGGAAATTATTGCCCGATGGACAGCATGTGTGTAAATGGAAGTTTAACCCTCGGAGAAAATATTGCGGATTTTGGAGGATTAACAATTGCTTATTATGCTTTTATGAAAACAGAACAGGCAAAAGCAAATAAATCAATTGATGGGTTTACTCCGCAACAAAGATTTTTTATAGGCTTTGCAAGAATATGGGCTGGTGCATATAGAGATGAAGCAATGCGTAACCAGCTTATGACGAATCCGCACAGCCCGGGTATGTATAGAGTAAATGGTGTTGTTTATAATATGCCTGAATTTTATGCTGCATTTGCAGTAAAAGAAGGCGATAAATTATACAGGGCAGAAACGGACAGAGCAAAGATCTGGTAGTAAGAATTTACAGATGTGTATAAGGCCTCTGCATTATGTCAGGGGCCTTATTATTTTTGGTAACAAATTAAACCTAAAACCAAATATGCTCACATTTGAAATTCAACACCAGCAGGAATATTCACGGGGTGAATTATTACTGCGCACATTTTTCGGATGGTTATACATTGCCATTCCGCATGTTGTTTGTCTTTATATTCTTGGTCTCATATTAGGGCTCATGAGGCTTGCTTCTTTCTTTATTATTTTATTTACAGGTATAACACCAAAA
>JACMJP010000173.1 GCA_014380545.1 Chitinophagales bacterium
CTTAATAAAATTATGACAACTGCCACTCAGCAATCAATATTATTTGTTATTGATGCCGGTTTACTTGGTGGAAATAACGGGATACTAAAAAAACTTTCTGATGCGGGATTTGTATATGAAGCCGTAAATATAAAAATGCTGAAAAACGGTATGACGGAGAATGATAATGCTGAAGTCCCGGAAGTAAACGCAGATAATTTTCCTGTTTTGCAAATAACAGAACCAGCTATACAGAATGCAACTGTTATAATAAGAACAGACACTATGAAGGCATTTAAAAACAGTATGAAATATCATGCTGTGTACGATCCTTATAACGACCTTTTTGATTACGCCAATGCTGATACGGCATTTGTAAAAAGCTGGTATGATGTGCGGGCCAGCGACGCAAATTGTAGTATTAAAGTGCCTGTAAAATCAGAATGGCAGGAATATAATAGTACAACTTCTGAAGGCAGTATAAAAAATTATACTTATTCAGGCAATCATGCCCGCAGCGACTTGTTTTATTCTGTAGGATATACTGTTTATCCGGCAGGATTTGATGTCGGAAATAAATCTGATTTTTTCACTGATTTTGTAAAACGGCAGGCAGTTAAATTAAAAGGAGAAATATTATCACAAAGAATTATTTCAACACCGGATTATGTAGGAAGGGAATTTACGGTAGTTATAAGTGATTCATTTTTTGTGCGCAGTAAACTAATTCTTAAAGAAAATATTTTATACCAGCTATTATGCGGTGGGCCAAAAGATAATGCATACACTGCTTATGCAGATGCATTTTTCAGATCATTTAAAGTAACAAATAAATTTGCGAACAAATGGTATTACTACGAAAGCGGACTATTTAGTTGTAATTTACCAACACCACCACTTATCGGTTCACAAACGATTAATACTTCTTCCGGTCCGCTAACATTGCAAACATATTCTGCAGAAGATTATAAAGAAGGAATATCTTATTTAGTGAGTGTATATTTATATCCGCCCGAACACAAATTTGGCGGAGAAAATCAGTTTTATGATGAGCTTGTTGCGGGTGCAGAGAGGCAGTATGCCGGGAAAGCCATTAAAAATGAAAAAGTGCGGAGAAATGGAATCACAGGCAGATATGTTGAATTGGAATTAAATAATAACAAAGTTTATAAAGTACATTTCTTTTTTAATGGCAATATAGTGTATCAATATCTTGCGGGAGGAACTTCGCTTGCAATGCAAAGCGAGAATCCACAATATTTTTTTGATACATTTATTTTTGCTCCGGAAGAAAAGTAATTAAATGATAAACCTGCTGAGGGCATGATTTTAGTAAAATAAGTAAATCGCAAAAAAAATACTATGAAAAAAACCTTTACTATATTTTGTATTTTATTTTCAATACAGATACTCCAGGCGCAGAATTTTTCTTTTGATTCGATTGGTTATATTAAAATGCAAACTGGAAAGGTAATGCAGAAAGGTGATGGCTGGATCATTCGTTCAGGCGAGGGTAATGCAGCAAAAGATTATTACCCTGTAAACATGCCTGCAAATTATAAGATCAATAACCAGGATGTTGTGTTTGAAGCAAGCCTCGGAAAAGTTCCGCCAAATGTGCGCATGATAGGCACTCCTGTTGAACTAAAATCTATCCGCAAATTATATAAAACAAAACCAAAAGATATAGGGGATAACAAAAGGAAAACTGAAAATACATCAATTGATTCTGTGGGGTATGTAAAAAGTGAAAAAGGAACTATAATAAAAATTGGCGATACCTGGCTAATAGAACAAAAAGAAAAAAATGTACGCTATGTTCCTGATTATTTACCGCAGGATTTTAAACAGGAAGGTTTAATAGTAACCTTTAGCGGTGTTATTGGAAAAACTGATCCGAATGTGCGGGTAATGGGGAAACTATTATATGTGAAAGAACTTATGGCAGAAGAAGAAACAACATTTGATAAAGGTCAGGTACAGGATCCTGTAAAAGATTTTTATCCTATTGATTCAGCTGGATATTTAGATAATGCTTCAGGAACTGTAAAAAAACTTTCAGGATATAATGATGTGTTTTTTATAGAGATGGAAAACACCCGATATATACCGCTTTTATTACCAAAGGAATTTCAACAGGAAAATATGATTGTTATTGTAAGCGGCATTATTGGAAAAATTCCTGAAAATGTCCGGCTTGCAGGAAAACCGCTTGATATTAAAACAATCGAGAAGGGGAAATAGGCTAATTGAAAAGAATAATAAAATCAATTTCATTGAAATATTTTATGTGTAAGTAAAAAAAAATTCGATAATGAGTTGATATGATCTTAAAAACAATCAACTCATTATCGAATTAATTAAATTATTTTTCTTCAATGATACTCACAGTCATTTTCACATCCTGTACCGGTCTGTCTCCCTGCCCTATTTTTACAGCAGCTATTTTATCAATTACATCCAATCCTTCTATTACTTCGCCAAATACAGTATAACTATTATCAAGAAAGGGAGTACCACCAATTTCTTTATACACTTTTTTTTGCTCTTCACCAATGCGCACACCGTAGCTTTTTTCTAATTGATTTAATTCAGCATCAGAATATTTTTTCCCCTGCACTATATAGAATTGAGAACCACTGCTTGCTTTTGTAGGATTTACCTGGTCTGCCTGTCTTGCTGCAGATAAAGCCCCTTTTTTATGAAAAAAATTACTGCGAAATTCTGCAGGCACAGTATAACCCGGGCCACCCTGTCCGAGCATTTTTCCTGCCGGGGCATTCTTACTGTCAGGATCACCACCCTGTATCATAAAATCTTTTATAACCCGGTGAAATAGCAAGTCATTAAAATAACCTTGTTTTGCCAATTTTATAAAATTATCACGATGTTGCGGTGTTTCATCATAAAGTTTTACCACCATGTCGCCATAAGATGTTTTGATCTTTATCATTTGATTTGTTTTTGTTTGTTGTACTGATGTATCAGTTTGTGTTGTGTTTGCAACAGGGGTTGTTTGAGTGGCTGTATCTTTCTTCGCTACAGAGTCAATATCTTTTTTCTTTTGTGTGCATGCAATGATGCTGATTGTAATTGTAAGAATGCATATTATTTTTTTCATTGATCGTATTTAATTTTTATTTAAGTAATAATCCATTTTCTTCAAAATATTTCAGCACATTCTTCTTCAACAGTATTTCCTGTTCTTCATTTGTCATTACAGGAATACGTTGTGCAATTTCCCAAACAGGCCAATTGTCAGTATCTAAGCCAAGTGAAGTATAATAACCTTCATAGCTTAATAAGCGACAAGTAGCAATGTGCATGAGATCCTGTTTTTCTTCTTTGGTGAATTTATTTTTATTTAAGCCAAGTTCATTAATACCAATTAAAAAAAGAATTGTTTCAAGATCAGGCTTCTTCCCGAATTGTCCCTTTATAAGTGTTAATAATTCAATCCACTTCGGATGAAAATCTATAGGAACATCTTCATGTGTTAATTTATTAAACATGGTGTAAAGGTAATAAGAATGAATGATGAATAATGAGTAATGAGAATGATTAATGCCGGGTGAGGTAAATTTCCCAATCAACTCAGTCAATTATTCAACCCAATAACCTAATCAACTAATAACCCGGTTATTCAATAATCCGGTGGACCATATTCCGGATTTGTAATGATGGTTGAATCGGTTAATGTTTTTAAAAATGCAATTATTGCCTGTACAGAATCCTCACCCATTTGCACTCCATTTTGAAATGCAAATTGCATAAAGGGATCAGTAAATTCTGAATCCTGCACATGTTCATTATAATGCTCCAGCACTTCTTCTAAGGTTGCAAATCTGCCATCATGCATATACGGTGCAGTGAAAACTAAATTGCGCAGAGTTGGCACTTTAAATTTTCCATAATCTTCATAATTACCAGAAATAAATCCCAGACCGGGATCGGCAAAATCAGTATATGATGCTGCGAAATCCAATCCGTTATTTCTGTATGTATTATCTGTAAATGTTCCGCCTACAACATGACAATGAAAACAATCGCCTCCGATTAATGAATTAAATAACTCTAAACCAAGTGCCTCATCTTCTTCAAGAAAAACACCGGGAACAGTATTGCTTGCTTTATCATATTTTGTATTGCCACTTACAATTGTTCTTTCAAATTGTGCTATTGCCTTTCCAACTAATTCTGCAGTAATTTCTTTTGTGCCGAACGCTTCATAAAACATTTTTTTATAGTAGAGGCTTCTGTCTAATTTCTCCACAATCTTTGGAAGTGTTTCATGCATTTCAATAATATCCTGAATTGGGCGCAATACCTGATCTTCTAACGTCGGTGACCTGCCATCCCAGAAAAATCCAATTGTATCATAAGGGGGTAAATTATAAGTTACCGGCTGATAACCTAAATTAAATACAGGCATGGAATTTCTATTTCCGAATATATTATCAATACCAATGCTGAATTGCAATCCCTTATCAGTGAAAGCATTTTTCTGATCATGGCAACCCGAACAACTTAAGGAACTGTCAGCGGATAAAATGGGATCGTAAAATAATTTTCTTCCGAGGCGGACACCCTGCACAGTAACAGGATTATCGGCAGGAATATTTTCTAAAAATGTTGCATTCGGTAAACCAAGCGGGAGATTATCAAAATTATAAGGTAACGGATCATACACCCAATTCATATTATCACCATCATCCATTGGCAGATCCCTTTCGCATTGCATCAATAACATTGCAAAACAAAAAAGAAAAATAAACAGGATGTTATTTTTATTTAGTTTTATCACTATACAAAATTAATTATTTCTCCATTCGGGGTTATTAATAAATGTTTCGTCGGTTAATGTTTTTAAAAAATCAATAAGACTTTGTTTCTCAGTTTCAGTTAATGTAAAAGCCTGAATTAAATTATTTTTATTTGGGTGATTACTTCCTCCGCTCATGTAAAAATCAATTACTTCATTTAAAGTTCCTATACTTCCATCATGCATATAAGGAGCCGTCAATTCAACATTGCGCAGTGTTGGGATTTTAAATTTCCCGATATCTTCTGATAAACCTGTAATCCTTGCCCTTCCTTCATCCGTATCATAATTCTCAAGTAATCCATTGTTCTGAAAATCCTGATCTGTGAAATTAAATCCGCTATGGCAATTTTTACATTGTAGTTTATCGCCAAAAAATAAATTATATCCTTCCACCTCACTTTCAGTTAAAAAGACACCGGCAACAGCATTCATTGCTTTATCATATTTTGAATTACCGCTAATTAAAGTCCTTTCAAAAGCCGCCAATGCTTTTGTAATTA
>JACMJP010000174.1 GCA_014380545.1 Chitinophagales bacterium
ATAAGGGGTTTGAAAATAAAATTGAATTTGTGGAACGTCTTGAAAATTTTGATGCTGTTATTGCTACCGGCAGCAATAACTCAGCAAGATACTTTGAATATTATTTTGGGAAATACCCGCATATCATTCGCAGGAATAGAGCTTCCATATCAATATTAACCGGTCATGAAACAGAAGAGCAGTTATATGATCTGGGTAAAGATGTTTTTTATTATTATGGTTTAGGCTGCAGAAATGTGAGCAAAATTTATATGCCTCCAACTTTTGAAGCGGAAAAACTATTTCGCATCTGGGAAGATTACCGATATGTGATCGACAATAATAAATATAAGAACAATTATGATTATAACCGGGCTTTATTATTATTGAATCAAACGCCGCATCTTGCAAATGATTTTTTTATGATGGCAGAAGAATCAAGATTATTCTCACCACTTTCTACAATACATTATGAATATTATTCTGATTCAATTGACATGCAAAATAAAATGAATCTTATACAGGAAGATTTACAGTGTGTTGTTGCAAATACAGAGGGCAATACAGCTTTCGGTAAAACACAATTTCCTGAATTATGGGATTACGCAGATCATGTAGATACGATGAAATTTCTAGTTGAATTGTGAGTGATAAGTAAAAATTAAACCACTATTATGATATCAAAATAAAATGACCTGAAACATTTAAAATATTCAGGTCATAATTAATTTATCTTGATTTTATTTATATTGTTCCTTCACTAATTCAGGAAACAAGTGTTCAAATTTTTCTACTTTTTTCGCAACAACATATACACAATAACTCTGATCGGGATTTTTTGCAAAATAATCCTGGTGATAATCTTCAGCCATCCAGAATGTGTCAAGAGGAACTACTTCTGTAACTATAGGATCAGCATAATAACCTTCAGCATTTAATTTATTGATATAATTTTCCGCAATTGTTTTCTGATCTGAATTTGCATAAAAAATAACAGACCTGTATTGTATCCCTTCATCATTTCCCTGACGGTTCAATGTTGTGGGATCATGTGTTTTCATATGTACATTTAACAGGGTTTCAAAGCTGCATTCTTTCGGATCAAAAACTATTTGAATGGCTTCAGCATGACCCGTTGTGTCAGTTGTTACGGCTTGATAAGTCGGGTTTTTCATTCTTCCTCCCGAGTATCCGGATACAACACTTTTTACTCCTTTTACTTCTTCAAAAACTGCTTCTGTACACCAGAAACATCCGCCCGCAAAAGTTGCCTTTTCCCAACCATTTTGCATAATTTCCGCATCACTATAAGTTTTTTTCATATCTGTTTGTTCTGTTTTAGCTGTATTGTTTTTTGCCGCACATCCTGAATTTATAACTCCGATTGCAACAATTATAAAAACTATTATTGATTTTAATTGCATTGTTTTAAGTTTACATTATCTACGCACGACATAACTGAATAAGTTTTTACAAAGTTCGGTTATTAACACTATTTACCAAATCTACATGTTACATTGCAAATAAACTGATATGGGGTTTTTTGAATTTTTCTGCACACCTTTACGGCACTTAAATAAGCATAATGAATTTTGGAATAGCAGTTCATGGCGGTGCAGGAACAATGCCCCGAAAATTAATTACACCTGAAATTGAAACAGCTTGCAGGAATGCTTTAAAAAAAGCGATGCAGTCCGGTTTTGCAATTATAAGGGATGGGGGAAGTTCACTTGATGCTGTGGAAGCTGCAGTAATTGAATTAGAAAATTTTGAATTATTTAATGCAGGAAAAGGAAGTGTTTTCACGAATAAAGGAAAACATGAAATGGATGCCGGCATTATGGATGGAAAAACATTACAGTGTGGAGCAGTGGCAGGTGTTGAACATATTAAGAATCCAGTTGCGCTGGCAAAAAAAATATTGCACCATTCAGAGCACATATTATTATTAAATGATGGAGCAGAAGAATTTGCAAAAATGCACCGGGTTGAATTTGCAGATGATGATTACTTTTTTACTCAATTAAGATATGATCAATATTTGAAAGCAAAAAATAAAGACATCATAGTGTTAGATCATGTTGATGACAAAAAATTAGGAACTGTTGGAGCAGTTGCTTTAGACAAAGAAGGAAATTTAGCTGCTGCTACATCAACAGGAGGAATGACAAATAAATTGTTTGGCAGAGTTGGCGATTCACCAATTATAGGTGCAGGCACTTACGCTAATAATAGAACCTGTGCAGTTAGCTGCACAGGTCATGGAGAATATTTTATTCAACATGTTGTTGCCTATGATATACATTGTTTAATGGAATATAAAAATATGACCTTACAACAGGCAACAGAGCATGTTATAAATGATAAATTAAAAAATATCAATGCAGAAGGCGGATTAATTGCGATAGATACGAAAGGAAATATTTGCCTCCCATTTAATACTTCCGGTATGTATAGAGGTTGGATGAAGAGTGAGAATGATTTTTTTACTGCAATCTATTAAAAAAAATCAGTGTATTTATTTTTAAGCAGCACTTATCGTTAATAATATCTTAAAAAAAAAACGGTTGCTTCTTTTGAGGGAAGCAACCGTTTGTATTGAACTACTGATTACTCGAAAAGACTATTGAACCACTATGTCTTTTATTATTCTTTCAGTATCTGATGTTAAAGTGATATAATAAATTCCTTTAGCAAGACCACTGAAATTAAATGTTGTACTATTTGATCCATTAGCATTGCTAATAAATTCTGATGAAATTAGCCTTCCCTGTATATCTGTTACTTCTATAGTAACATTTGCATCCTGCGCAACATCATATGTAATGATCACATCTGCTTCTGTCGGGTTTGGATAAATATTCATCCATGAACGTTCGCCTTCACTTTGCATACGGCAACTGCTGATGACAGTTTTTACTTTTGATTTTTTACTGCATCCTTCACTATTTGTAGCAATAAGATAATACGTTCCGGTTGAAGTTGCTATATATTCCGCATCTGTAGCACCCGCAATTGCAACATTGTTTTTATACCACTGGAATGTTGTACCTGCAACTCCATGAGTTGAAAGAACTACATCTCCCGGGGCACAAAGATCAAGACCATTTGGTGTGCTGAAACTTACTGTAGGACCTGGCAGTATTGAAACAATAACGCCTGCTGATGTTGCTGAACATCCTGCAGCATTTGTAACTTTTACTGTATATGTTCCTGCAGCTTTTGCTTTATATTTTTTACTTGTTTGTCCTGCTATCGGATTACCGTTCTTATACCATTGATAAGTTAATCCTGTTCCTGTGTTTGCATTTAAATAAATATATGCACCCTGGCAAATAGATAGTGAACCATCAGGAGTAATACTAGCAAGTGGTGCTGCATCTTCAGTTACTGTAACTGAATTATCAGCGTCAGAACATCCTGATGCGTTTGTAACAGTTACAGAATATGTTCCGGGAGTACTTACTGTTATTGATTGCGTAGTTGCTCCGTTGCTCCATGCGTAACTCATGCCTGCAGGCATTGCAGTCAACATTGTTGATCCGCCAGCACAATAAGATAAGGTTCCTGTTATAGAACCATCGGGTGCAGATTCAATGCTTACTTCAATTTCACATGTTGATGAACAACCATGTTCATTTGTTATTGTTACCGAATAAGTGCCTGCATCTCCTACCGTTATTGATTGTGTAGTTGCACCAGTGCTCCATAAATAACTACTTGCTGTTGCTGCAGTAAGAGTTACTGAACCGCCTGCACAGAATGTAGTTGGTCCGTCAGGAGTAATTGAACACACAGGATTATCATGTACTGCTACTACAGTCAATATTCCAGAAGGATCTGTTTTACATCCTTGTGAACTTGTGAGGTGTACTGCATAAGTTCCGGGTTCAGATACTGTGACAGTTTGAGTGTAAGCAAAAATTCCGGTTCCAACTAACCCCCACTCATAAGTAATTCCCAATCCACTTGGTTGAGCTGTAAGTGTTACAGATTCTCCATCGCAAAGAGATAATGAACCATCCACATCTACATAAGCATCGGGTTTTGGATTTTCAATTACGTCTGCTGAACATGTTGATGAACAACCTGCGTCAGTTGAGATTGTTACGCTATAATTTCCTGCAGTGCTAATAACAATTGATTGTGTTGTTTCGCCTGTGCTCCATGAATAATTATATCCTGCAGGTGCTGTTAATGTCGTTGATCCGCCTTCACAGAAATCCAGTTCACCTTCAATTGAACAAACAGGATTATCATTAAGGGTAACTTCTATTTCGCATGTTGATGAACATCCTTCCTCATTTGTTACTGTAACGGAATATACTGCTGCAGCAGAAACAGTTATTGATTGTGTTGTTTCGCCTGTGCTCCATGCATAGCTGCCTGCAGAAGATGCCGTTAGCGTTACTGATGCTCCTGCACATATTGCAGTTGATCCGCTTGCATCAATTGAACATACAGGATTTTCAGCTTCAGTTACTACTGTAATAATTCCGGAAGGATCTGTTTTACATCCTTCTGAACTTGTAAGATGCACTGCATAAGTTCCAGGTTCAGTTACCGTAATACTTTGTGTATAAGCAAATATGCCGCTTCCAACCAATCCCCATTCATAAGTAATTCCTAAACCGCTTGGCTGTGCAGTGAGTATTACTGATCCGTCCTCACATATTGTGAGATCTCCGTCAACATCTACATATGCATCCGGTTTCTCATTCATGATCACTTCCTTTTCGCATGTTGATGAACAACCACTGCCATTTTTAATAGTAACAGAATAAACACCACCTGCAGTTACTTCAATTGTTTGAGTTGTTGCACCTGTACTCCATAAATAAGTATATCCGGCTGGTGCAGATAAAACTGCTGAACCACCTTCACAGAATTCTGAAGGTCCGTCAATGGAACAAACAGGTGAAGGGCTTCCAATTACAGTTACTGAATGTGTTGCCGTACATCCATTATAGTCAGTTAATGTAAGTGTATATGTTCCCGCACAAACTCCTGATAAATCCTGAGTTGTAGCTCCATTACTCCATGCATATGTATAAGGCGACGTTCCTCCTGATATAGAAATGTCTACACTACCGTTACAGATAGCGCTACAACTTGCATTGTTTGATACGGTTGAAACAGATACTGCACTGCCTGTAATTTTCACATTATCTATATAATGTTTTTCATCAACTGCTGTATTATACATTTTGACAATGATCTGAAGTGTACTTCCTGTTAAGCCACTTTTTGTTGCTGTTAAAGTAGAGAAGGCGCCCCACTTTTCGCCGTTTGTTGAAAATAAGGTCCATGTTCCACCATCAAGAGAATAATAAACTTTTATAAAATCCTGATCCACTTCCATAGCTCCATATCCTTCCATATCAATACTGGCTGAGACAGGGCCTTGTCCTGCAATATTTACAACTGTAGTTTTCCAATATGCATAGCCATCCAGGTCTCTTCCTTTATATCTGTGTCCATAAGTTCCAAAATAATCATCAGCACCTGTTAGTGTAACTCCTGAAACATCAATAACCCAGTTTGAATTATATCTTGTTCCATCAGCCTGTTCAAATGTTTCATTATATAAAACTCCTGCGCAGGGACTGCATGTATTTGTAACTGTCATTGTAATAACATTGCTCCAGATATATTCGGTACATGCTCCTGAGCGTTTTGCACCTCTTACATAATATGTAGTTGCTGATATATACCCCGGATTGTAGCTTGCTCCAGTTGCTCCTGCAATAACTGTATAAGTTGCAAAAGTTGAAACAGATGACTGAAGCCAGATATATTCGAGTGTGCCATAACCACCGCTTGCTCCTGAGATACATGTTATTTCGGAAGGATCAAAACCCATACAATTTGTTTGTCCATTTCCTATTGAGCCACCATAGGATACATTACAACATCCATCCGCCGTTATTTTTACATTGTCAATATAATATTTTTCATCTTCGGCAGTGTTATACATTTTTACGATTACCTGGATAGTATTTCCTGACAATCCATCATGGGATGCAGTGGTTGGATAAAATGAATCGTATTTCTCTCCATTTGTTTCAAACAGAACCCATGTGCCACCATCAATTGAATAATAAATTTTCATGTAATCGGTAGATTCCATATCACCGTATCCCTCAATATCAAGAGTTACCTCCACATTACTTTTTCCTGCAATATTTACAGATTTAGTTTTCCAGTAAGCAATGCCGTCAAGGTCTCTGCCTTTCCATCTATTATCATAAATTGCAAAATAATCATCAGCACCACCCAAAGTGATCCCCGAGATATCAATGATCCAATTTGAATTGTACTGTGTTCCATTTGAATAACAGAACTGCTCTTCATAAATAATTTGATCATCACAGTAGGTTGGCATAGCAAGACCGGCTAGGTTATTTATGCCATTTTCAATGATGCTTTTTTCGAAATTTACTTTTTCATTTGAGAAGATGGAATTTGATTTTGCAGACACATAGTGTGCATTCCATACCATAAGTGTAAGCATACATATACTTACACTCTGCTTGAGTAGAGATTGTTTCATAAATTAGGCTTTAATAAAATGATAGTTGGTTTTTTTTGACTATCGGGCGCTAAAAATAATAATGTGGGAATGGAGTACTGTATATTTTTTTGTAATTTATAATATTAATTTTAAAACATTTATAAATATCAATAAAACGGTGACGAATAATATTTAACAAGTACAAATTCCTGACTATAAAATTTAAATCGGTGACATAATTTTTATTTTTTGCCGTGCTGATAGATGTTTAAACAGAAAAGCTTTATAAAAGGGAAAACCCTTGTAAACTATGATTGCAGTTGCATTACAAAAATTATAATTTCTGATAATCCGGCAATAGTTTTTACTTCATAATTTACGTATTAGGCAGATTTTTTTGCAAAATATTTTAATTCAAGTGACTTCCAAAAAAAATTTACAGGCATTTACTTAAGGCTAAGTATACTTTCAATCTAAAAAACTGCACTACATTAAAGGTTTGTATGATTTGCATATAATCCAATATTACAAAAATTTAAAAATTATTATATGAGTAGCAGTTTTAAAGTAGTCAGGAACAAGTTATACAATTTATTGATCGATAAAAGAAATGATTATTTTATGCCGTGCATATTTAATTGCTATTATACCATTGCTGTAATTAGCATTTTTCTTTCAAGCATATCATATCCCATTCCTTTTGATAATAAATGGAAGACAATTCGTTCGAGGTTTAACATCTCTCCTTTTCCTTCTTTAATAGAATTATATTGCAACTCCATGCCATCCATTATGGCAACTAACCCGTTTCCGATAATCTCCAAATATCTTTCTTCACGAATAATTACGGCAGTATCTTCACTTATTCCGAGACCTGTCATTTGAGGGTGTTCTGCAATAGCAACCATTAATCTTCCAAACCTTCCACGGTTAATAAAATGCGAATCAATAATCGCTTTGTCAATAAATCCTAATCCCCGCACTATAAGAGCCTTGCCCCGCATCAATGCTTCTGCCGGTGCACCGCCGTTTATCATGATCTCACTTTGGGCCATTGCTCCTGCACTTGTTCCGGCAATTACAAAATCATTTTCATTCTGATAGCGATGCTTTAATATTTCTAAAAATTCTGTTCCCAGAAATATTTCACTTAACCGTGTCTGGTTTCCACCGCTGAACATAATTCCATCACACACTTTTATACGTTCTAAAAATTCTGATTTTTCAGTATCTTTTTTCCTGCGGATATCCATTACCTGTGCCGCCTTGCAGCCGATGGAATTAAATGCATTATCAAATTCTTTTCCGATCATTTTAGGGTCTCCGGAAGCTGTGGGAATAATTTCAATGAGTGTTTCATTCCCCTTCATTTCTTTTAATATCCTGCTGAGTACATGTAATTTTTCTTTTTCAAAATGATTGCGGTTCTCTGCTCCACCAACTGCTATTAATTTTCCTTTCGGGACCATGATTTTATTTTATTGCGGTAAATATAGAGTATCATGCAGCAAGCCGAAGGTTGCAGGGTGTGGAAAAATAGTGCTGAGAAATTAATTCTGTCTAAACGAAAGAGAAGGGCCTGACCCCATTTGTTGTAATAATTGTAAAACAATAAAGTTTCACAAAGCAAAAATAACATGCATTATATGTAATTACAGAATTCCTACAACCGCAATTCCCCTGCATCAAAAGTAACACATCCGTTAAAGCGTTAAAACTTTTATTCCTTTCCTGCAATACCTGTAGTGAAATCAATCAGATACATTCCTGCCGATAAATTGAGCCGGGAGGCAAAATAATAGTTATGCAGGCAAAATAGATTGTATTCTTTTATCGTTTTTGTGCAATAATTTCCGGTTGTTGATATTTTGATGGTATCATATTTGACAATCGGGGGCGGCAATTTTTAATTTTAACCCGAAATAAAAAATATGAAAAAATATATCGCAGCAATATGGTTGCTCACCGTTCTTTCTTCAGTGTATGCACAAAGCTCAAAGTCAGGCATATCATCTATGTATGATATACCGAATTTCGAAGTTGACAGCGAAACCCAAATGGTAGTTTATACAAATGTTGTGTCTGTGGAAGGCTCAAAAAAAGACAGCCTATTCGTTTATGGTCAGCGCTGGATAAAAAAACACTTCAAAAGTGTTACTTCAATTATGAAGGTACAGGATCCTGAAAAAGGCATACTGGAAGGAAAACACAGCTTTTATGTAAACAAAGATGTGAATGGTTCGCAAACAAAAGGTGAGCTTATAGCATATACATTCTCATTGCAATTCAGAGATGGCAGATATAAATACACTATTACTAAAATTAATGTGCAGAAAGCATCTTATTATGGTATTGAAAACTGGCTGAAGGATGATGAAAAATTAGCAGATGAAACCATTGAAAATTATCTGCAGCAAATTGACGAGTACATGAAAAAATTTATTACCAGTATGGAAGAAGGAATAAAACCCATACCTGCGAAAAAAGAAGATGAGTGGTAAACTATTTTTAGTTTAATCACTTCAGAAATAAAAAATCTCTGATATTAAAATGAAGGTCCCCAACTAGCTCCCCTGTGTAAAAAAGGCCACGGTATGGCAACAATAATAATTATTAAAGCTATAAGATAAAAAATAAAAATATTTTTTCCCTTTAGCTGATCACTTGCTGCCTTTTTACTTCTTGCATATCCAATATGTACCAAAATAATTGCGATTGTCATCATAATAGGATGGTCGAATAGTTGAAATCTTATATCATAAGGCGCTTTAATAAGTCGTTTGGAGTTTTCAAAATTGCTGGTAACATTTAAAAAGTTTACGCCCCACATATAAACACCTACCAAAAACATAATATCAATGGTTATCATTGAGAAGAATGCTGGTTTTTTATTAAATAAACCATTTGTTGATTTCCATGTTTTCCTTGAAGTAACTATAGCATAAATTAAAAATATTAAAACAAAATAACGCAACACAGAATGTATAGATAGCGAGATTGCATAAAGAGGTCCAGGTTCGAATTTAGAAGCATCACCAAATAATAATACAAGTGATGGGAATGTTGTGTGCATTGTGTATATAGGTTTAGTGACAATTATTTATTAAATGCATATTATTGATAAAGGCATTGACAGGATGTTAGCAATTATTTTCCTTTCAGCAGTTGCTTGTACACCTGGATATTCGCCATAAACTTTCTCTGTTGTTCGGGAGTTAAAGCATTTATAATATCCTGTTTAAAGTCCTGTTTGTTTTCCTGCATATCATTTTTTCCACTACCGCTGTGCTTAATAGATTTTTTTTCCTGAAAAAATTCCTGCACCGCAGCTTTAATTTTGGTTTCCTGGTCAGAAGACAAATTAAGTTCTGCTTTTAAAGTATCAATGAATTCTTCCGCCCTGAGGGCACCACTCCTATTATCACTGCCTTTGCTGCCACCAAATAGTTTAGAAAATATGCTCAATATCATAATATTAGTTTTTGACAAATATATGACTATTTAGGGGTTGCGATATTATTTGTCTGTGGATTTCTTAAACCGTTTTATTATAATTGGGCCGTACCAAAGCCAGAAGCCGCTGAATGTCAGGAAAAGTAGGCTCATACTCATTATGAGTGTATAAATTAATTTAACTTGCTCATTATCTGTTTTAAAAAGATAGTCCAAAATAGAACCGTCATGAATATTTTCAATAAAGTCTGACCGACGGGTTTCAATTTGTAAAACTTTTCCTGTTGCGCCGTCCACCTGTATACCTACATAATTATCAATGAATACAAATTTTGCAACACCTTTTTGTTTTCGTAGGTCTATGCGTTCCAGTTCAGGTGACAAATTTGGTGAAAGCGAATCAACTAATGTTTTTAAAGCTATAGTGTGAAGTGAATCTATCGACAACCACTTTGATAAGTCATCTGTAGTGCCATTTTGTGTTATTGGAAGAATTACACCGCCCGTATGTTTTTTTATTCCGAGCAAAAACCCTGTTATGGAAACTATAAAAAAGAAAAAAAACAAAATTGAAGCAATACGCCTGTGTAGCCTTCTTAACCACCGCAGTAGTTTTACTAAAATTTCTTTTTTATTTTTTGACATCCAATTTTATTTATGTATTAAAAGTTATCCGCTCTCTTCGTTCTATTTCAAACTCACTGCGGATAACTTTTGTATATGAGAAAACTTAGACTTCCGTTTTACATTAAATTTTTGCTCTCAGTGTAAGAAAAATATTTCTTCCCGGTGAACCAATACCTGAAGCAAAAACCCTGTAATTAAGATCAAGTATATTTTCACACCCTGCCTGTAACTGCAAATAGTCAGTAAACTGATAAGCAGCTTTTAAATTTAAAGTGTACCAGGATGGCATACCATCAGGTGTTGCATATTGTTCGTTGTCTTCACCCCCAACAATATTATAGTCCTCAATATTTTTCCACCCGTTATAGAGTGCAAATACTTCTGCTCTTAATTTGCTGAATTGCAAATTCACACCTGTTTTCCCGTACACTGGCGGAATATGATCTAAAGGATATGGTGTAGTATCAGTTTCTATTCTGCCATAGGTATATGTTAGTGTTGACGTAAATGAAATAATATCAGTTATGTCTGCATTTATTCCTGCACTTACTCCATACAAATATGCTTTATTTGCATTCACAGTTGTTTTTACTTCGCTTAAAACACCATCATATAAAATTGAGTCTTCCCCGTTAAATGTTGAAGATTGTGTTGTGAGAATATTACTGAATCTTGTATAAAAACCTGTTGCCTGAATTTGTACTTTGTCTGCAATTTCTTTACTTATATTCAGGTCAACATTATAAGTGTATTCCGGTTTCAGATCAGGGTTCGGAACGACAATACTCCCGGGTTCACTGTCAAATATCTTCGTAAGATCATCCACATTTGGTGTGCGGAAACCTGTTGAGCCAATAATTGCAAAACGCCATGTTTTGTCAGGTGTAAAAACCAATCCGAGACTGCCTGTAATTGCACTTGAATTCTGATCTATTTCAGAAAATGGGAACGGATAAAATGATGAATCAGTGAATTGTGAATTCAACATTGATGCATTAAATCTTATTCCGTCATTCAGTGTCCATTTATTATCTCCAAACTTAAGAATATGACTTACATAAATTCCGAAATTATTCATCGTCGATCCACCATCAGGATATCTTGTTGAAGCAGGAGTTATTTCTCCTGTTTCAATATTTTTTCTTTCAGCAGTTGACGTAACGTCATTCAAATACATTTCTGCACCATAATTGATCTGATTATTTTTTATTTTTTTATGCAGATCAATATTTAAACCTATTACAGTTACATCTTCTACTCTGCCTGTGCGGTTGGCACTCCCAAAACCTCTTGTAAATCTGCTTTCCTGAATATCCTGGTAACTGGCAATTAACCGAAGGTCGTTAAATACTTTTCCTGTTGATTGAATATTCAGATCGTAAGCAGCAAGCAAACGATCCTGCGGACCATAATACCAATCTCCCTGAGCAAGCGAACCTGCATCATCACCCGGATCAGTTAAACGATCATATCTTGGAATATCACTGGATGTTGAAAATTGCATGTTGATTTTATGCGATACATTTTCATTCTGCTGAAATAAAAGTTTTTGCATTATATCAACCTGAGAATATCCAGTTTCAACCTGCATTGTTGAATCATCATTCATGATAATTGTATCAATTCCATTAACGTTATCCTGATAGAAAGGCCTGAAATTAAAACTGCCATATTTATTATCAGCATTTGGTTCTGCCCCAACTTTCACATCATTAAAATCAGAATATGTTACCGATGTGAGTGAAGCAAACTTATTTCCGCCTAAATTAAAATCAATATGTCCTGTTTTTTCAGTTGCTGCTGTTCCGTATCGTGCAAATACATTTACATCAGTACGCAACACATCATTCTCTGATAGTTTCGGATTAATAGTAGTGAAATTAATTAC
>JACMJP010000026.1 GCA_014380545.1 Chitinophagales bacterium
ACACTGGAATATAAAGGAACAAATGCATCATCTTATAATACTTATGAATTACAAACCAATGAAGATGAAAGTAATTATTCCGATCTTATCCAGTTGACGGATGTGTTAAATAACACACCTATAGAAGATTTGCAATGTGAGCTGGAAAAAATTTTCAATGTAAATAATTTCCTGAAAATTTATGCTATTGATATTGCTACAGGGCATTGGGATAATTATGGCGCAAATCAAAACAATTATTATTTATATCACAATCAGTTTACAGGGCAGTTTGAATTTTTGAGCTATGATTGTGATAATGTGCTTGGTATTGACTGGCTTGGTATTGACTGGACTGAAAGAAATATATATAATTGGAACTTTGATGATCGCCCTTTAGTAGAAAGATTATTTCAAATTGATGAATATAAAGATAGGTTTAGTTATTACATGGATCAGCTTATAAACACAGTTTTATTACCCGAAAATATAAATCCGCATATAGATTCTATAAAAGAACTCATTACACCTGCAGCCATTGCTGATGAGTATAAAGGATATGACTGGGGTTATACAAATGATGATTTTTTAAATGGATTTGATACAGATGATATTGATGGACATACACCTTATGGTATAAAAAATTTTATTGAGCAGAGAAATGATAATACAATTTCCCAAATTGAATTGAATGATATTGATCCGATTATCCAATCATTGCAGCAAATTCCACCGCTGCCGCAGTTAAGTGATACAGTTTTGTTTTTATTGCATTTGGAAGATGACGGAGAAATTTATCAGGCCCAAGTAGATATTTATTTCGACTATGATGGCGGACCCCCGGATATTTTTTACTTTAATGACGAAGGACTGCTTGGAGATGAGATAGCAGATGATAATATTTATACGTTCCTCCTGCCATCTTCATTTTATACTTATACATCCCCCATGCTTTATTGGATAGTTTTTTCAGATGATTCAGGAAATACCACAGTTTATCCAAATTGTTATTTAACAAACCCTGTATATCTTACGATAGGTTACACACCACCCGGCATTGTAATAAATGAATTAATAGCAAAAAATGATTCAATAATAACTGATGCTGGTGGTGAATATGAGGATTACATTGAGTTGTATAACAAGAGTGATTCTACAATTTACCTTGGAGATAAATATTTGAGCGATGATTTTTCTAACCCGTCAAAATGGAAATTACCTGAAATAAATTTGCAACCTGATAATTATATTCTTCTATGGGCAGATAATGATACTGATCAGGGAGATGATCATTGTGATTTTAAATTAAGCAGCAGTGGAGAAGAGCTTGGTTTATTTGCAGGTGTTTCCGATTATTTTTCAGTGATTGATACAATTACATTTGGTGGCCAATCAGCAAATATTTCTTTAGGAAGATTACCAAATGGTACAGGAAATTTCACATTCTTGCCTGTTCCTTCTCCGGGTATGAATAATGGACATGTGCTACCCGAAGATACTGTTATTAATTTCGCATTTTATATTCTCGGAAATCCATACACAAACACATCATCATTACTTTTACAACTTACTAAACTATCTGAAATAAAAATAGATATTTATTCTATTAGCGGACAACATATGGAGTCCGTTGAAAATAAAATTTTGGATACAGGCAATTATTTTTATACCGTCAATACAATGAAATTTGGAAAAGGGATATATTTTGTAAGATTAGAAACTAACGGTGAAATATCAGCTTATAAATTTGTTGTACTGTAATTTTTTCCAATCACTTTCCCTTTTGCATTTTAATTGACTGTTTAATTTTTTGTCTCTTTCTTCATTGCCCATTAAATTTGCACCTACCTGCAGCAGCGGGAATTCAAAAAGAAGAATTAATGGGAAGAGCATTCGAATATCGGAAGGAAAAAAAATTCAAACGCTGGGACGCTATGTCCAAGAATTTCACAAAAGCAGGCAGGGAGATAGCATTAGCAATAAAAGGAGGCGGGGCGGATCCGGGGTCAAATGCAAAACTGCGTTTGGCAATTCAAAATGCGAAAGGTGTGCAAATGCCAAAAGATCGCATTGATGCGGCCATTAAACGAGGTTCAGAAAAAGATGCCGGTAATTATGACGAAGTGTTATATGAAGGTTATGGGCCTTTTGGTGTAGCAATGTTAGTTGAATGCACAACCGATAATACAACAAGAACTGTTTCAAACCTCAGGTTGATATTTAGCAGGGGGAATGGTGAATTAGGCAATAATAATTCAGTTGTGTTTAATTTCGACCACAGGGGTGTATTCATGATAGAAAAAAGTAAAATTAATTTAGATGATGCTGAATTAGATTTAATTGACGGTGGAGCAGATGATATTTACAGTGATGATGAATTGGTTTATGTTGAAACAGTTTTTCCTGATTTTGGAAGTATGCAGAAAAAATTGGAAGAACTTAAAATTGAATTAAAAAATGCTGAATTGAGATATGTACCTTTAAATAAAGTATCATTAAACGAGGAGCAACAGGAAAAAATTTATAATCTGATAGAAAAATTGGAACAGGATGAGGATGTGAAGAATGTGTTTCACAATATGGAAGAATAATTATGTTTGCCCCAATCATAAAAATACTCATAGGTTGGTATCTCTGATAATTTTACCTATGTTTGCTATCATTAATCAAATAAAACATTCACTTTAAACAAAAATTAACTATGAAAAAGATCAAACTACTACTTTTAACTTTAACTTTTATGATCCTTGGCTCTTTCTCTACAAGAGCGCAGGCATTTGAAGAGGGTAACTCTACAATATCTGTTGGATACGGATTTCCAAATCTTGTAGGAGCTATTTTCAATGCTTATGAAACTTATGAGCAATATGATGCTAAAAGCCTGGGTCCAATTTTCGGTAAGTATGAATATGCTGTATCCGATAATATTGGTGTTGGATTAAATATCGGATATTCACAAACTACAGTAACGTATGTTTTAGGTACCTATAATGAGGAATTCAAATACTCTTCTTTGGGTATATTAGCCCGTATAAACTGGCATTTTGGGGATTCAGACAACTTTGATCCGTATGCTGGTTTTGGACTCGGATACAGAACTGGAAATTATACGTTCACTTCAGATGATCCTAATGCTCAAGAAGTAACTTTGGACACACCTATTCCATTTGGAATGGAAATTACGGTTGGCTCACGGTATTTCTTTACTGATAATTTTGGTGCATATGCTGAATTAGGTTTTGCAAAAGCGCCATTTCAAATTGGGCTAGTAGGTAAATTTTAAAGAAAAAACGACATAATAAAAAAAATGCGGATTATCTTAATCCGCATTTTTTTTTTAGAAGTTCTAATGTTGTAGTAACAACTTTAAAATAATAAAGAATTTGAATAAATATTTTACCTGCGAAAATATATCATGCACTCATCGCTTCTACATTTGAATTTATTTTTTTCACTAATCCCTGCAAAATTTTTCCCGGACCAATTTCAATAAAATGTGTTGCCCCATCATTAATCATTTGCAAAACACTTTGTGTCCATTTAACAGGAGCAATTAATTGCGCAACAAGATTATTTTTAATATCCGCAGGATCAATCACCGCCCTTGCAGTTACATTTTGATACACGGGGCAAATTGGGGTATTAAAATTTGTATCCATAATTGCTTCATACAATTCTATTCTTGCAGGCTCCATTAAAGGTGAATGAAATGCACCTCCTACAGGTAGAATTAATGTTCTTTTTGCGCCTGCCTCTTTTAGTAATTCGCATGCTTTATTCACAGCATCAATTTCTCCTGATATTACAAGTTGCCCCGGGCAATTATAATTTGCAGGCACTACGATGCCCTCAATTTCACTACATATTTTTTCAACAACATCATCACCTAAATTTAAAATTGCAGCCATAGTTGATGGTTGTAATTCACAAGCTTTTTGCATGGCACTTGCTCTTTTTGAAACTAATATAAGTGCATCTTCAAAAGATAAAGTTTTATTTGCAACTAAGGCTGAAAATTCACCAAGTGAATGGCCGGCTACCATATCAGGATGAAAATCATATAATGTAGAAGCAAGAATAACAGAATGTAAAAAAATTGCAGGCTGTGTAACTTTTGTTTGTTTCAATTCTTCTTCTGTTCCGCCAAACATAATATCGGTTATTCTGAAACCGAGAATATCATTTGCCTTTTCAAATAATTCTTTTGCAGATGTTTTGTTTTCATACAGGTCTTTTCCCATTCCCGGAAATTGCGAACCCTGCCCGGGAAAGATATATGCTTTTTTCATGTATTAAGTTATTGAGTTAATAGGTTATTAAATTACTAAGATCAATATTGAATTTATTGAATCGCTAAAATAAAAAAAATGAAATTGATAAAAGAAAATTCTTTTTAGTCAACTCTTATTGGTGATATAAATTTATTTCACCAATCACTTACTCAAATTCGCAGCAATAAGATTAATAAATTCACTTCTTGTTTCCACTTTTTGAAATTGACCCGTAAAGGCTGAAGTAGTTGTAACACTATTTTGTTTTTGCACTCCCCGCATCATCATACATAAATGGCTTGCCTCCATTACCACAGCAACTCCATAGGGCTTTAAAGTATTTTCCAAACACTGTACAATTTGTTGTGTTAATCGTTCCTGAACCTGTAACCTCCTTGCGAACACATCAACCACTCTTGCAATTTTACTTAAGCCAACAATATTTCCATTCGGTATATATGCAACATGCGCCCTTCCGAAAAAAGGAAGCATGTGGTGTTCGCACATACTGTATACTTCAATATCTTTCACAATTACCATTTCGCTGCATTCTTCCTTAAACATTGCACCCCGCACAATTGCTTCAGCATCCTGATTATATCCCTGAGTTAAAAATTGCATTGCTTTCGCAATCCGTTCAGGAGTTTTTTCCAAACCTTCTCTCTTCACATCCTCTCCAAGTGAAGCAATAATTGATGCATATTTATTTTTCAAATTGTCAATTATATCATCACTGTAGTTTTCAACCTTCCGATAAAAATTTCCGTTGTTTTGTAATTCAGGATTTTTCGTTTCCATTTGTTTTATTTTTTAGTCTCCGAAATATTCAGCATAAATATTTTCTGTTTCATGCAGACGAACGGAATGTAAAACACCTTGTGTGATTTTTGGTTCAAGAATGTTCCAAATTACTTTACAAAAATTTTCTGTTGAGGGCTGTATCACATCAAAATAATTTGTATCAATATTCAAATTTTTGTGGTCAAATTTATCTGTAATTTCAGTTTTAATAAGGTCGCCTAATTTTTTTGCATCAACTATAAAACCTGTATCAGGATCAGGCTCACCCTTTATTGTAACATATAAGTTATAATTATGCCCATGCCAGTTTTTATTTGCGCACTTACCAAACACTTCAGAATTTTTTTCTTCACTCCATTTATTATTGAAGAGCCTGTGTGCTGCATTAAAATGCTCTTTCCTCGTTAAATAGATCATTACACAAAGATACAATTTGGATAGAATAATTCTTTTTGCTTGTTATTTGATTAAATCGTAATATTGTTTTGAATTAATTCATTTTTAACAAAACTTAAAATTATGTCAATAGTAAAAGTCATTGAACTTATGGCAAATTCCAAAAAGAGTTGGGATGATGCCGCACAGCAGGCAATAACACATGCATCAAAATCTATTCGCAACATCAGAAGTGTAAATGTAAAAAATATGAGTTGCACCGTTGATAAAAAAGGTAAGATTGCAGAGTATAGAGTGAATTGTTCTGTTTCTTTTGAAGTGGACTAAAAATTAAAAGGGCGGAACGCAGCATTAAGCAATACCGGGTTATTTTTTGATCCTTCAGTATTTACCCAACCATTAATTTTGAAATGCTCAGGAATTTTTGGGAACACAGAATTGAAGACTTGGAAAGCTATTTCATTCTTGACTTTGTTGAAAACTATGGAGTGTATCCAATTTGCA
>JACMJP010000027.1 GCA_014380545.1 Chitinophagales bacterium
AAAGAAAAGATTCTGTTCAATCGTCTGTGCGCATTGGTTGTATTTCCATTAGCAAACATCATCCTGATTTTCCTGAATTAAATGTTTTAAATACAATATTTGGTGGTTATTTTGGTTCAAGGCTAATGAGTAATATCCGGGAGAATAAAGGTTATACCTATGGTATACATTCTTACATTACACATTTAAAACATGCCAGTTATTTTGCTGTTGATACGGAAGTTGGAAATGAGGTTTGTAAAAATGCCATTGCTGAAGTATATAAAGAAATGAATCTGCTGAAAAGTATTCAAATTGATGCGGAAGAATTAAATGTTGTAAAAAATTATATGCTTGGCACTTTATTAAGAGCAACGGATGGTCCCTTCAATCGCATCAACATTATCAGGAATATTGTTTTAAGCGACCTTGATTTTTCATATTTCGATAGCCTTGTTCATGCAATTAAAACTGTAACTCCTGAAAGATTAAAAGAACTTGCAAATAAATATTTAGTGAAGGAACATATGAAAGAAATTATTTGCGGAAATCTTGGATAAATTGTAACTTCGGATAATTAAATTTATTAATATGCATGATCGTATAAGTATTAACTCACAAGTAATGTTAGGAAAACCTGTTATAAAGGGAACAAGGATAACTGTAGAATCTATTATTGAGCGACTTGCAAGTGGTGAAACAATAAGTGATATATTAGAAGCACATCCGCATATAATAAAGGAAGATGTACTGGCAGTCCTTGATTTTACTGCATCATTATTAAAAGGCGAAAATATCTATCCTGTTGCTATATGAAGTTTTTAGCAGATGAAGGTGTTGCAATAGCAATAGTTGAAGCATTGCGTAAAGAAAACTATGATGTAAAATTTATTTGGGAAATATCCCGTGGTGTTGCCGATGATTTTATTTTACAACAAGCAAATTCAGATAACCGACTACTAATTACTCAGGATAAAGATTTCGGGGAGCTTGTATTTAGAAATAAACAATCTCACAAAGGTGTTATTCTGATAAGAATACATGGAATTTCAAATAATGAAAAAGGCTGCAATTGTGGCAAATAGTATTAAAGTTCACATAATTGAGTTAGAAGAATCGTTTACTGTAATTCAACAAAATTTAATACGTATCAGGAAAAAGTAAAAATAAACCCTTAAATAAAATTTACAGCCTTATCTGCGTTAAATTTGTATAACAGGATGAAAAAATTTCTTTCATATTATTTGTTGATTTTTATTTTCAGCTTTTGCGTACACAATGCATCAGCCCAGTCGCTCATTCCCTGTACTTTCATCTGTGCAACAACAGAAATTAGCGGTGATGTTACTTTGCAGTGGATTGAATCTGATGAAACATGCGGGTCATTTGTTGAATATATTATTTATGCAAGTAATGATATAGATGGCCCCTATACCATTCTTGATTTTATATTTTCTGTAACAACCACAAACTACACACATGTTGGTGCTGATGGATCAACAACCACATGGTATTATTATATTGAAGCTTTATATGATTGTCCCGGTTATACAATTATAAGTTCTGATACATTAGATAATTTAGATCCTGCCGCCCCTGAAATAGATTATGTTACTGTTGATGTAGGTGGGGTAAATATTTTTTGGTTTCCAAGCACCTCTGCAAAAACAAGTGCTTATATTATTTATCGTGATGAAGGTGGGTTCACGGCAATTGATACTGTATATGGTAGATTTACAACAACATATTACGATTTAACAGCAAGTGCTTCAACACAGGTTGAAACATATACAATTGCTGCTATGGATGCCTGTGATAATGTTGGTCCGCTAAGCATAAATGAACATCATACAGTTTATATGATTGCTGACCAGGAAGGATGCTCGGGTGATATGAATTTATCATGGAATTTTTATGATACATGGGCAGCAGGAGTTTCTGAATACCAGGTTTGGCTGGATATTAATTTTACAGGTGCAACATTATTAGCAAGCCTGTCTCCTTCTACAAATACATATACATACACCGGACTAAATGATTCAGATGATTATACATTTACTATTTATGCAGTAAGATCTGATAATACTGCAATATCTCATTCAAATACATGGAGCTTTAATTTGAATGTAGTTGTTCCTGCAGAATATAATGTTGTAAGAAATGCTACCGTTACGGCTGCAAATACGATTGATGTTGCATGGTATCCTGATAATACTGCCGACCTGCGGGATTATGTTGTTCAGCGCAGTGAAGATGGTGTATCGTATTCAACAATATATTCAAATGTAGTGGATGATCCCATCACATCTCCCGATATATTTACTGATGGTTCTGCAGATCCAAACTCAAAAAGTTATTCTTATAAAATAATTACTACTGATAGTTGCGGAATAGATTTTACTTCCGGCGCCGTGAAAACAATTTTATTATCAGGCATTGCAAATGAAAATTTTACAAATGCCTTAACATGGAATGCTTTTGAAATTACAAATGCAACAATTCTTGAATATAATATTTATCGCAACGAAGTTGGTATAATGAATTTATTAACCAGTGTTGATGCTTCAGTTACAAATTATACTGATGATGTTGCACCTATTATTACACTTACAGATTCTGCATGTTATTTTGTTGAAGCTTCCTTTCAGTTAATTACTGCAACTCCCACTATTAATGAAGTACTCACAAGCAAGTCGAATACAATTTGTTTTGAGCAGGACCCGAAAATATATGTCCCAAATGCAATTATCCCGGGAAGTGCAAATGGTATTTTTAAGCCCTTTATTATTTTCGGTGAAGATGATGGTTTCAGCATGCAGATATTTAACCGCTACGGGGAAATGATATTTGAATCGTTTGATGTAAATGAAGGATGGGATGGAAAATTTAAAGGCGATATTGTGCCAACAGGTGCATACGCATACCTGATTTCTTTTACAGGAACAAACGGAGAGGTGGTAAAGAAAAAAGGAAATGTCTCTGTTATACAATAATAAATTTATGTCAATGCAGGATATTTATACATACCTAAAATTTTTTCATCCAATAACGGATGAAGAATTTTCTGCTTTTATGCAGGAAAGCAAAAAAGCGCACTACAAAAGAAATGAAATAATTACTGCCGAAGGAGAAGTGCAAAGAAATATGATGATCATTACAGAAGGTGTACAGTATTCTTATTTTTTAAAAGAGGGGAAAAAATATATTATCGCATTTACTTATCCTATTGGTTTGAGCGGATTACCTGAAAGTTTTATTACACAAACACCATCAAAATATTTTCTTGAAGCATTAACAGATACGACAGCAATTGAAATTACACATGAAAGAGTTATAAAGTTGTTTGATCAATATCAAAATCTGGAACGACTTTCAAGAAAAATGACAGAATTAATTTTAATAGGATTAATTCACCGGCATTATGAGCTTCTCACCATGACCACAGAAGAAAGATTTATTGTATTTGCAAACCGCAGCCCACATTTATTTCAATTGGTTCCCCATAAATATATAGCTTCTTATCTCGGAATTGATGCAACAAATTTTAGTAAGCTTTACAATTCTGTAAAAGTTTAAAAAAAATTTGCGCTAATTTTCGCTTATCTTATTCTGCATTTTTTTCAACTTAATATATGGAAGAACTATTAATCTTGGTTTATACCAACAATTATTTCTTTCCTGTAATAGAATTTTGCAGCATAAATATTCATTATGCAAAATTTAAATTGGCTTAATAAAATAGAATACCCTTTTACATTACATTCTTTTCCTGCTTCTGGAGGAAATATGAATTATATTGATGAAGGAAATGGCGACACACTTGTTTTTGTGCATGGCACACCTGAGTGGAGTTTTTCTTTTCGCAATGTGATCAAAATTTTATCAAAAAAGTTTCGGTGCATTGCAGTTGATCACCTTGGTTTTGGTTTATCAGATAAAAATCAAGTTGCAGATTATTCTGTAAAAGCACATGCTGAGCGTTTGGAATTCTTTATTTCATCCTTACATCTAAAAAATATCGTTTTAATTGGCGGTGATTTTGGCGGAGCAATGGCTTTACATTATGCAATAAAACATCCGGAAAATGTAAGATCAATTGCGCTGTGGAATACCTGGATGTGGAATATAATGCATGATAAACATTTTTCAGGTCCTGCAAAACTGATTAATACCTGGCTTGGAGAGTTTATGTATAAAAAATTAAATGCCCCTGTAAATATGATCATGCCGCAGGCTTATGGTGATAAAAGGAAACTGACGAAAGAAATTCACAAACATTATAAAATGCCATTAAATAATTCTGCAAGCAGAATTGCAACTTATACTATAGCAAGACAATTAAAAGATGCAGGAAGTTGGTGGGATAAGCAATGGGGTGATCTGAAAAGAATTGAACATCTTCCTTTCTTATTTCTCTGGGGAATGAAAGATAAATTTCTTCCGACTTATCTGTTGGAAAAATGGAAACAGCGATTGTCTAAAGCTAAAGTTATTGAAATAAAAAAAGCCGGGCATTTTGTGCATGAAGAAGAACCGGAAATATTTGCCCAGGAAATTAGAAAGTTTATTGGTGTTAACTGAGGACCTTTCTTTTTACATAAGTCTTTGTAATTTTATTCAGAAATATTTATGCTATGAAAAAGTTTCTGATATGGTCCATCCTCATTGTTATCGTTGTTTCAACATTTTTAATTTACTGGATGTTCTATAATACTTACAGCGAAGGAAACAGGGCGGGCCTGCTACAAAAGTTTTCACATAAAGGAAATATCTTCAAAACCTATGAGGGCGAATTAATTATGAGCAGCATAAGAAGCAATATGAATGTGCCGTTAGCGTCAGAAAAATTTTTCTTTAGCGTTACTGATGATTCTATTGCATCCCTTCTCTCTGAGATGGAGGGTAATTATTTGAAATTGCATTATAAGGAAAAACGCAGAACATTACCCTGGAGGGGAGATAGTCCTTATGTTGTTGATGGAGTGAAATTGGTTGAGGAGTAGATAAATTAATTAATTATAAAAAAGTATTTATTCTTTTTCCAACACCATTTTATACGCCGTTTCATAATGCTGTACTAAAGTATTCCAGCTAAAATTTTCAGCATAACTCTCAACCGTATTTCTTAAAATAATTCTCTCCCTTCTGCTGAATTGCGCAAAATTTATCATGATGTCACATAAATCATCAGCACTTTCATCAAATGTTTTATTTTTCCTTTTTACAATATAAATTCCTTTATCATCATGATCCCGGAAACGTTTATGCACATAATCACCAAACCCACTCAGGTCGCTTGCTATTGCAGGAACTCCTCTTGCAATACATTCCAGTGGTGTGTATCCCCATGGTTCATAATAACTCGGAAAAATACCGAGATGGCACCCCCTTACAAATTGAGGATAATCCATTTTAAATAAAGGTGAAGTTGGCGAAACAAAATCAGGATGATAAACAATTTTCACTCTATCATCCGGTTTATTTACCATATTATGTATGCGCAGATATTTTATGATCTCATCTTCATTATCATTTTTTAAATTATGCGTAACTACGATAGGCCAGTAATCACTTTTCCAGCTTTGTATCATTTGCCTGTAGCGGTATTTCCAGTAATCACTTACAAAATCATTTAATTCGGGAAGGTTTGAATCAGCATTCGTTGCTGCAGCAGTAAATAATTTTTCCCTTACTTGTTTTAATATTTCTTCGCAGGTTGCCTGTATTTCTGCCATCACTGCTCTTGATTGCAACACTTTTGGATTAATGGATTCAACAGGTTGTTTTGTTATAAAAAACATGACGATTGTCTTATCAATTTTTTCTTTTCGCATACGTTCATTTAATCTGCGCAATGCTTCTAATGTAAGGTCATATCCTTTATTGTGATATTCATACCTGCCTGATGTGAAAAAATATAATGTGTTATCCAGATCAAATGTATAGCTGTGAAAAAAATGGCTCATGGTAAATTCATGGATCTTATCTGCAAATTGTTTGTGCAGGTTTTGAATTTCATGTGTTGCTGTGTAAGTAAATAAATTTAATCCGTTAGGTAAAATATGATCCGGTTTTCTACCCAATAAAAATTCGCATTCTTTTCCTGTTATATCACTTACCGTTGTAAAAATATCACTGTCGAGAGCTGCTAATCTTTCAAGCCTAACCTGTGCTTCAATATAAAATTTTTGTGCCGCCTCTAGCCAGTCAATTGAGGGAAGGTTTTTATAAAAGTTTGTATCGTTCATTGCAACATATCTTCCAAGCAATGTTGCATGTGTTGTAAATACAGTTTTAATTTTTAATTGCTGCTGTTTTATTTCCCCAATAGGCATTCCTGTCATCCATTCGTGAAAATGCGCAATCACATCCCTGCCTTCTGTTTGTTTTTCAAGTTCAATAAAAAATTGCAGCACTAAGTGTCCGAAACAAACCACCTGTTGCAAAAGGTCATCAGGATTAAAAATATTTATTTTATGATTGCGCAATAAATACTGGCGTATATCTTTCATACTTTCATACGCCTGAACCGGAGAAATTAAAATTACTTTTGGTGTTCCCTGCGTAAGCCACCTTCCATAAAATATTTCAAAGCCATTTTCCCGCATTGCCAAAACTGCTTTTCCGAAATCATCATCATATTCAAATATTTCTTCAAACTCTGCAGGTAATTTTTTTTGCAATAAGGGGCCAATCATGCAATAGTGTTCACCAAATTTTTCAACAATACCCGGTGCTTTGCTTTTTACGACTGTATAAATTCCACCTACCTGGTTGCATACTTCCCAGGCTGTTTCCACTAACAGAGGTTCATATAATGTTCTTTTCTTCATGCTCATTTTATTGCATGTGAAAGGTAAGAAGAAAAGTTATTTTTTAATTTCATTTAATGAAATTTTTATAATCGGTAAGCGATATATTAATTATTTCCCTGGCTTCTGCGCTTCCATACACATGCGTTATCTCACATTGATTTTCCCCACCCGGCATAGCCTTATAGGTAAGAAAATAATGGCGCAGGCGTTCAATTAGCGAATTAGGTAACTGATTAATTTCCTTCCATTGATTATATATTTCATCATGTTTCATCACGGCAATTATTTTATCATCAGCCTGTCCTTTATCAATCATTCGAAAGCCACCAATAGGTATTGCAGGAATTATAATATCTCCATGAGGAATGTTTTTCTCAGTAAATACACAAATGTCCAGCGGATCTCCATCGCCGATAATACTGCTGCGTTTTGTTTTTTCTGCACAATATTTTCCAATTAATTCCCCGCAATATGTTTGCGGAATAAACCCATATAATGCAGGCAACACATTTGAATACTTTTGCGGGCGGTCAATTTTTAAATAGCCGCTTTCTTTATCAATTTCATATTTAACAGTATCTGTTGGAACAATTTCAATGAATGCAGTAACAATGTTCGGAACATCTGGCCCGGAAGATATACCGTGCCATGGGTGATGTTTGTAATTTGAAATTTTCATTATTTATTTTTATAATTCTCCCGTACAAAATTACACCACTCACAATCTTTTTCACCACAACCTTCTATGAATTTCATGTCCTTAATATTTTGATATGTTTCTTTAATTTGCTGTTTCACAGTTTCTATTTCCCCGGCTTCTAAATAAAATTTATGTTTTATGAATTGATTTTTTGCGGGATCTTTTTCCAAAAAGTCAATTTCTCCACTTATCATTTTCCAATTCTTTGATTTGTAATTATCTAGTAAAATTTTATAGAACATGATTTGCCGCCAGTAATCGCCACCAATAGGGTTTTTATCATCAGGTGCTTTTAATTTATCTCTTGCGTAGGTAACACTACCCGTTTTGTAATCAATCACATTTACGTTGTTCCCGTCGAATTCTATTTTATCAAAAACGCCTGTAATTGGAATATGGTCAAAAACAATATTGCGCAATGGAAATTCCGTTACAACAATTTTATTCCAGCTATTGCTATATTGATTATAATACTCAGGTAATAACTTTCTTCCCATGAGTATTCGGTTTTCAAATTGTTTCTCTGTAAAAGAATCTTTATTGCGTTGCATTTCATATTCAAAATCTTTCAAAACAATATCAACCTGTGGAAATTGTTTGTAAGGGTCTTCTTTCATACGTTCAAAAATTTTGCGCAGTGCATAATGTACCGCAGTTCCAAAACTCATACTGTCATTTTTCGCCTGGGGTATTTTAATGATGTTTTCAAAGTAAAATTTCAGCGGGCAATCTAAATATTTATTTAATGCAGATGCACTTAATATATATCCATCAATTTTATTTTGTATAAACTGCTTATCAAAAAGATCAATTTTTGGTTTCTCCGTTTCAGTAAGGCTTGCAATTGCATATTCAATCATTATTGATGAGGGAATTTCTTTTTCTTCAATTTTTATTTCTGTTCCGTTCATTACTTCCGCAATAAATTGTGTATGTTCAGCCTCTTTTCCGTCTTCTTTTGTTTTGCTGAAAGAAATATGCAGGTTTTGTTTTGCTCTTGTCATTGCAACAAAAAATAAACGACGCAGGCTTTCTATACCGGTAGCATCTTTTGTATTTGTTAACGTATCAGGTAAGCCATAATTAAAATTATTGCTCCTTGCTCTCTCCCATTTATCTTTTGTGCTGCCCAGCATGAATACAGATTCAAACTCCAATCCTTTTGCAGAATGTGCTGTAATAAAATTTACTCCGTGTTCATTTGAAATATTTTTATTTAACGGCAATTGCAAACTATGTATTTCCATCTGATGGAGTGTTTCCAGGAATTGAGTGATACTCAACCGTGGTGTTTTTATACTTTCCGTTTTTATATGGTCAAATAACGTTGTAATTACTTCGAGCAGCCATTCTCTTTCGCTATCAAGGATAATATTTTTTAGTAACCCGCTTTCATTTATTACTTTTTCAAATAACATCTGTAAAGTGATATTATGCATTTCTGTAAGCCAGTGTGTAATTGTTTTTTCAAATTTTATAATTGCATCAACATCCTTCAATTTTATTTCACATAATATTTTTATATCACTGATTGTTGTGCGCCATGTCGTCCCAGTCTTTTTATTCGATAAATAAGCTGCTATATAAGCAATGTCATGCGGATGAATTCCGAAGTACGGATAATGCATCATCATAAAAAGAAAATGCTCCCCTTTGTGCGGGAATTTACTTTCCATCTCCAGGTATCGGAAAAAATTTAAAATATTCTCCACAAGTGGAAGGTCAAGAATATTTATTTTCTTTTTTACATTGTATGGTATCTTTCTTTTTTCAAATAATTGAATAAGATTCTCTGCCTGTTTATGTCTGTGATAAATAACAGCAATTTCATGTAATGGAAAATTATTCTTTTGCAATTGCTCTACCTGCATTAATATTCCTGCAAATTCCTGTGCGGGGTTTTCATATTCTTCGATGGCAGGTTGAATAAAAAAAATTTTCCTTTCTGTATTTGCGCTTATTAAATTTTTATTTAACCCTTCAATTAAATGAGTCAACCGTTCTTTATTATTATCAATAACAACCTTTGCTGTATCAAGAATGGGTTGTGTGCTACGATAGTTTTCAGTAAGTACAACCACATCAATATTATTTTCATAAGCATGGTAAAAGTCCATAATGTTTTTTACCCGTGCTCCCTGAAATTCATAAATACTTTGGTCATCATCACCTACTGCAAAAACATTCGGCACCTCCCAGTAATTAATTAATTGTTGTAAAATTTCAAACTGCGCCCCGTTTGTATCCTGGAATTCATCCACTAAAAAGTATAAATACTGTTCCTGGTATGTGCGCAAAATAGTTTCATTTTCTTTAAATGCTTTTACAACCCACAAGATCATATCACTATAATCATATCTTCCGTTCGCTGTCATTTTATTTTCATAGATCGGAAATAAGTTTGCCGCTGCCCTTAGCGTTTCCATTTTTTCTTTTTCCTTATTAATATCATTCTGTTTTACATCTCCAACCCTTACTCCTGTTTTTGCATTTGCTCTTTTATAGATGTATTCATTTCTGTTTGGCAGGTCATTTAAATAATTATCAATTTCTCTCGAAATTTTTTCGGAACTCCAGTCTTCCTCTTTCATTATCTGAAATAAATTCTGAAGTTTTTTTGTATCATATGAAAGATCCCCTTTAAACTTTTTTAAAGGATGATTAATATTTAAACCATTTAATATTTCTTCAATATAATTTACATTTTCAAGCTCTGAAATTTGCTCCAGTTCCCTTTTTCCAAAATAATCGCTGTGGCTTTGAATAATATGATTACAAAAAGCATGGAATGTATAAATATGAACACGATAAGCATCCGGGCCAATAAAATCTGAAAGCCGTTTGCGCATGGCAATTGTCCCTGCATCAGTATATGTAAGGCATAAAATATTTTCAGGCAATGTATCTGTTTGCTCCAATATTTTACCAATACGCACTGCAAGTATTTGTGTTTTTCCTGTCCCCGGCCCTGCAATTACAAGCACCGGTCCTTCAACAGCATCTACTGCATTTTTTTGCCCTTCATTTAATGTACTGTAAGCTGTGTCAAAAGCAATTTTATACTGTTCTCTTAGTTTCATCGTTATAAAAATCAATCAAAAAAAATTCAGGTACATTTGCGCCTGTCTGCCCGGGCAGGAAATAAAAATTAAATTTATGAATATTAAAACAAAAGCATTATTCTTTTTTCTCACTGTATTGTTTTTCATTAGTTGTAAAGAAAAAACTGAAAATAATAATTCCCAAACTGCCTTAGAAAATACAATTGTTCTGGACGACAGCTCAACTGTTAAAATAAATACAAGCAGTTCATTGGCAAATGATGTTTTGCTTTTACAATTTAAGCCGGTGAACGGAACAAAATATAACATGACGATGGATATGCAATATGATATGATAACAAATGCCATGGGACAGGAAATGAAACAAAAAATGTCAATGAGCATGGGTTCTGAAATGGAAGTAAAGGGAGTTGATGCCGATGGAAATACCACACTGGCTTCCCAATATAAAAAAATGAAAATGGATATGGACATGGGTGTTATGAAAATGCAATATGAAAGCGGAAAATTACCTGAGGATGAAATGGGTTTGATGATGAGTAAAGTTTTTGAGCCATTTATAAATGCACCATTAACCATCACATTAGATAAATCAGCAAAAGTTAAAAGTGTAACCGGTTTTGATGAAATAAAGAAAAAAATAGAAGCCCAGGTTGGGGAAGGTGCCGCAGGAAGTTTTGACCAGATGAATAATATGGAAGAAAATATTCAGGGGAGCTTTGCTTATTTACCAAATAAAGAAGTGAAAATTGGCGATACATGGCAACAGGAATTGCAAATAGATATTCAGCAATATCCTATGAATATGAAATCAATATTTACCCTAATCGACAGAAAGGACGGAATAGCAGTTATTGCAATGCAATCAACCATGGCAATGAATAACGCTAAATTAAATAAAGATGAAATGCAGCAAATGGGCATCGAGGATATGAGTGTGAGCGGAACATCCAGCGGCACATTGCAGGTTGATGAATCAACCGGCTGGACAAAATCTGCAAACATTACACAAAACATTAAAATGGATATTACGGCCCAGGGTCAAAAAATGCCAATGACTATGAAAGGTACTTTGAAAATGAAAAGCGAATAATTTTAATAATTATACTGCCTGCAATTCTTTATCCATCACCATAAATGGAAAATAAGTCAAAGATTTATCTTGCCGGTTTTGCAACATTATTTTGTTTGGGAGGTGTCGGAATTTTTTTGATCTTGCTTTTTCAAAATAAAAGTTTAGAAGAAATATTTTTTAATTCTCCTTCCTCAATTTTATTTCAACTTTTATGCGGATTTGCATATGGAATTGTTACGTCAGGGATTTTAGTTTTATTGTTGCGAAAAAGAATGTTGAAAGCAACGAAGGTTTTTTTCAGCGACCTGATGAAACGGTTTAATGTGAGTGGGTTGGACATTCTCTTTTTATCCTTTTGCGCAGGGGTTGGTGAAGAGCTTTTTTTTCGTGGTGCTATACAACCATGGCTTGGCATCTGGCTTACAACGATTCTGTTTATTGCACTACATGGTTATTTGAATCCTAAAAACAAGCCTCTGTTTATTTACGGTATCGTATTGCTTATAGTGTGTGCAGGCTTTGGATATCTTATGAAGTATGCGGGTATCTGGAGCGCTATGACTGCACATTTTATAATTGATGTTGTGCTAATGCAGGAATTAAGGTTGCATAAGATCCGGCTATAACTCCTTTTAGAATATCTGCAATTATCTTTGCAAAAAAAATTAATGCTTGATATAAATTATTTAAGAAATAATATAGAAGTTGCAAAACAAAGATTAGCGAAAAGGAGCAAGTATGAATGGAGTATTGTTGAATCCGTTTTATCACTTGATGACGACAGAAAAAAATTACAAACCGAGTTAGATAATACTCTTGCCGAAAGTAATTCTCTTGCAAAACAAATAGGACAATTATTTGCGCAGGGGAAAAAAGAAGAAGCAGATGAAGTAAAAAATAAAACCGGCGAATTAAAAAACAAATCTGCTGAAATACAAAAATTGCATGATGAAACTGTGGAAGCAATTAAAAATATTTTGCTATCACTCCCTAATCTTCCGCAATTAATTGTACCCGATGGTCAAACTCCCGAAGAAAATATTACAGTCAGAGAAGGAGGAAAATTTCCTGAATTAAATGATGCATTACCACATTGGGAATTAACCACAAAATATAATCTAATTGATTTTGAGTTAGGAAATAAAATAACGGGCAGCGGTTTCCCGGTTTATATAAATAAAGGCGCAAAATTGCAGCGATCATTAATTGCATACTATCTTGATAAAGCAACGGAAGCAGGATACATAGAATATGTTCCTCCCTTTATGGTAAATGAAGATTCGGGATTTGGAACCGGACAATTACCCGATAAAGAAGGACAGATGTATCATGCTGTTGCTGATAATTATTTTTTAATTCCTACTGCAGAAGTGCCACTTACAAATATTTATCGTGATGTGATTGTAAGCGAAAAAGATTTCCCAATCAAAATGACGGCCTATACTCCATGTTTTAGAAGGGAAGCGGGAAGCTATGGAAAAGATGTGCGGGGATTAAATCGTTTGCACCAATTTGATAAAGTAGAAATAGTGCAAATAACACATCCTGAGAATAGTGATGCAACATTAGATGAAATGGTAAAACATGTTGAACAATTAATTATTTCTTTAGAGTTGCCATACCGCATTTTAAGATTATGCGGTGGCGATATGGGATTTGCTTCTGCAATAACTTATGATTTTGAAGTGTATTCTGCTGCGCAAAAAAGATGGCTTGAAGTAAGTTCCGTTTCTAATTTTGAAACCTTCCAGGCAAATCGTCTTAAATGCAGATATAAAGATTCTAAGGATGGAAAAAATAAATTAGTACATACTTTAAATGGAAGTGCGTTAGCGTTGCCAAGAATTGTGGCTGCTTTGCTGGAGAATAATCAATCAGAGGATGGAATTAAAGTACCTAAAGTAGTGCATAGGTATACAGGATTTGAAAAGATTATGTAATTTTTCACAAAATTTATTTTTATGAAAAAAATACATATAAAAAATTTCCTGCGGGGTCAATTTATTTTTGCTGTTTTTGTAATCATTTTCATGATGCAAACTTCCTGTTCTTCCTCGCAAAATAATTCACTTGACGGAAAAACATTCTCTATTCAAACAATGGAAAAAGATAAACAGGAAACTGCGGTTGCAGAAACCTGTTTATTTGAAGCCGGGTTTTTTGATAATATAGATTGCCATCAATATGGTTTTTCAAAAGGAAAGTATAAAGCTGATCGGGCCGGTGAAGATCTCATAAATTTTGAGGCAACAATGGAAAGTGAAAAGGAAGGAAAAATGATTTGGAAGGGAGAAGTTGATCATGGAAAATTAAAAGGTGAAATGGTCTGGAAAAAAGAAGGACAGGCAGATGTTGCTTTTACATTCTCCGGGACAATAAAATAATCTGTAAATTTGGAATGATTTAATTCTTACTTTTAAAAATAAGTTTTATGAAACAACAATTTTTTTTCATTTCTGTATCCCTTGCGTTTTGTTTTATTTCCTGTTCTCAAACTAAGAAAGAAATAGTTTCCATTGGAGCAAAACAATTTGTAGTTACAACAATGGAAAAAGGAAAACCGGAAACTAGTACGCAGGAACAAATGGTTTTTACTGACAGTTTATTTGATAACTTACAATGCCACGAATGGGGATTTACTGCTGCAAAATATACCGCAACAAAAACAGGTGAGAATTATAATTTCGAAGCAACAATGCCAGGTGAAAAAGAAGGGAAAATGATTTGGAAAGGAATGGTAATGGGAGATTATGTGCACGGCGAAATGGTTTGGAAAAAAGAAGGGCAAGCGGATGTGTATTATACATTTGAAGGGAATGCAGGAAAATTGCCTGAGAAAAAGGAAATCTCACTGGATGGAAAAATTTATTTTACAAATACTATGGTGCATGGAAAACCTGAAACTGCTTATGACGAAGACTGGACATTTGATGCCGGCACATTGCGCAGCCCCAGTTGCGAGGAATACGGATTTTATAAATCACCATATAAGGCATGGCAACAAAATGGTGTTATTACAATGGAAAGTTTATTTAATAGTGAGAAGGAAGGACACATGAATTTTACTGCAACAATAAAAGGAGAAAATTTAACCGGAAATGTTGTGTGGCATAAAGAAGGGCAGGGTGATATGATTTATGATGTTGCCGGAACATTAAAAAAATAATTTATTTTTCTCTGGTCCATGTTTGTGTTTGATGTGTAAAATACCAATACACTTTTAATTTAAGAATATCATTTCCTTCAAGCCAAATATTTACATCATACGTTTCTCCATTTTGTGAGTTATAGATTTCACCATCCTGCCAGTAACCATCATCAAATTCTAAATCATATAAAACTTGTAAACCCATTAAGGGGCGATTTCTTTTTAAAGCATCCGGGTTTTCTAAATCTGTTCTGGGTTTTCCTGTTGTGGCATCGTTTGGCTGTGCCTGCCAAACAATTTTACCGAAGTATTTATCGCCCTGCCTATAAATTTCAACAACTGTTTTTTTATCTTCTGATTTCCATTTTCCTTTAATGGCATCAGCATATTGCTGCGCATAAATTTTATCATTACACAGATATACAAAAACTATAAAAAATAAATATTTCATAAATTTATCAATTGCATTTTTATTATTTACTTCTTGTCCATGTTTCTGTTCTATGCACAAATCCCCAATAACCCCGAATTTTTAATTTATCATTTCCATCTAACCACATTTCACAATCATATGTTCTTCCGTTTGCAGGATCATAAATACTGCCTTCCTGCCAGAATCCTTCTTTAAATTCAAAATTTTTTAGGATCACTAATCCGATTAAGGGTTGATTTTGTTTTGATTCATCAGGGTTTTCATCATCCACTTTTGGTGTTCTTCCATCATCTTCAAAAGGCTCCTTCAGCCAAACTAATTTTCCGTAATATTTATTACCCTGTTTATATACTTCAATTTTTCCATCACCGTCCCCACTTAACCATTTTGCGATTATTACATCCGAATATTGTGCCTGTGCAACAGAAATAGAAAATAATATGAAAACAGAGCAGCATATTTTTTTCATGTACCTTAATTTTAAAATAAAATTAGTATACATCAGTTAATACAACAAAAAGGAAAAGGAAACTTATTGGTGGAGCTGTTATAACCCTGCTAGAATATCTACTTTCTCTCCAAGAAAATGGGGCTTTGTATTAAGTATGTGGCAATCCAAAAATGCGTTTACACGGGCAGGATATTCCCGGATTAATGTTTTAGTAGAGTTCTGGGGGTTTTTAGCAACAAAGCCGTAAACATTAATTCCTTTTGAATCTGCAATATAAATTGCCCTTTCACAATGGAACTCCTGACTTACTACAATAAAATTATTTAATCCGAAAACTTCTTTTGCTCTTACCATAGAATCAAAAGTTCTGAAACCTGCATAATCCAATTTTATATCTTCAGCGCAAACTCCACGATCAATCAAACTATTCAGCATTTCCAGTGGCTCGTTATAAGACATAGCTGAATTATCACCACTCACCAATATTTTTTTCACCTTGCCGGCCCTGTATAACTGGGCTGCAGCTTCCATTCTGTAATTAAAGAACCAGTTCTCTTCCCCATTCTCCAGGTATCGTGACGTACCGAGTACTACAGCAACATCGCTTTCAGGTATAGAATACGCATTATAAAATAGTCTTCCTGACGCAGTATTATTAACTGAATGATTTATAAAAAAAGTTGTAGAAAGTACACATATGAAGGCTGCAATGCCCCATAAGAAGATTTTTTTGAATGCCTTTTTGTGTACAATTATCATCAGTAACGTTTGTGAACTGCGATATTAACACATATTATATAAAGCTTAGTATGCTAACAGTAAAATTTTGTGACGAAGGAATATTCTGTGTTTATTTAACTGAGCGCTCATTTTTGATCATTCCATTTTTCGTCAACCATTCAGCAATCTGTATAGCATTTGTTGCAGCACCTTTGCGCAAATTATCAGAAACTATCCAGCAGTTTAATGTTTTAGGTTGCGTATAATCCCTTCTTATTCTTCCTACAAACACCTCATCTTTTCCTTCTGCCTCAAGCGGCATCGGGTAAATATTATTTGAAAGATCATCTTCCACGACAACTCCTTCTGTATGGTTTAAAATTTCAATTACATCTTTTATTTCAAACTCATTCTCAAATTCCACATTCACACTTTCACTGTGTCCACCGCTTACAGGCACCCTTACAGTAGTTGCAGAAACCTGTATTGTTTTATCGCCTATTATTTTTTGTGTTTCATAATGCATTTTCATTTCTTCTTTGCTAAAACCATTTTCTAAAAACACATCAACCTGGGGAATTACATTTTTATCTATCTGATATTTATATGCCGGATTTTCTACTGCTTTGCATCCGCTTGTTCTTTCATTGTGTAATTGCATAATTCCTTTTGCACCACTGCCACTTACACTCTGATAAGTGGAAACAACAATCCGTTTTATTTTATACTTTTTGTGTAACGGATTTAATACCATCACCATTTGTATTGTTGAGCAATTTGGGTTTGCAATAATGCCGCTGTTTAATTTCCTGATATCGTCTGCATTTATTTCGGGCACAACTAAAGCACATTTCTCATTCATGCGCCAGGCGCTTGAATTATCAATCACCCAGCATTTTACTTTTTCGAATTCCGGCGCCCAATCCAGAGAAGTTTGTCCGCCTGCAGAAAATAATGCGATCTGTGGCTGCTTATTAATTGCATCCTGCATGCTTACCACAGTTACATCTTCACCCTTAAATTTTACTTTTTTGCCTACTGAACGTTCTGTTGCAACAGGAATTAATTCTGTTACCGGAAAATTTCTTTCCTCCAGTATCCTGCGCATCATTTGCCCAACTAAACCTGTGGCTCCAACAACTGCTACTTTCATTTAATTATTTTAGTTATGTTTTGCAAAGTTAGAAAGAGATAACAGATAAGCATATTATGGATATTCATTTTTTAAATAATTATTTCTTTGTATTTTTCGAATCTATTTATATTATAATTATGAAAAAAATCTTCTTCTTATTCTTATTATTAACCTCTATAAAAATATTTGCTCAATCATTCTCCGATGATTTTGAAGATGCTGATATTACTGACTGGAACGGTGATATTGCAAGCTTCATAGTTACAGCCGGCGAGCTGCAATTAAATGGTGATTGTGTGAGCGGGGGTGAAAATTATTTATCTGTTCCTGTTGCAACAGAAGACTCTGCTGTTTGGGAATTTTATGTGCGTTGTGCGTTTGATCCTTCAACTTCCAACTATGCAAAAATTTATTTACAAAGTGATAATGCAAATTTAACAGGAGATCTGAATGGTTATTTTATACAAATTGGAGGTGTGAGTGGAAGTTTAGATGCCGTGGATCTATTCAGGCAGGAAGGCGCAACTGAAACATTGGTGCTGAGTGGAGCCGAAGGTGCGGCGGCGGTCGCTCCTGAAATTGGAATTAAAATAGTGAGAAGTAATGCAGGCGAATGGAAGCTATCTACCGACTATAGCGGTGGCACAGCATATACATTTGAAACATCTGTAATTGATACAGAAATTAATGGTGGCGATTATTTAGGTGTTGTATGTAAATATTCAAGCACCCGATGTACTTCTTTTTATTTTGATAATTTTTTTGCTGACCCGCTGTACACAGATATTGATGCACCTTTAATTACTGAATTAACTGTTTTATCTTCTTCTGAATTAGAAATTTTGTTTAGCGAAAATGTTGAAGAAACTTCTGCAGAAGATAATTCAAATTATACCGTTGACGGCGGAGTTGGAAATCCGGTTAATGCAACACAAGATATTATTGATAATAAAAAAGTAACCCTCACATTCACAGATAATTTTCCTGAAGCCATTTTATTAACCTTAAGTGTAAGCGGTGTTGAAGATGATGCAGGAAATGCAATTGCGCTGGAGGAAGCTCAATTCAATTATTACACTGTGCATCAATATGATGTTTTAATTGATGAAATATTTGCTGATGAAACACCGGTTATTGGTTTACCCGAAGCAGAATATATTGAATTATATAACAGAACGGATTTAAATATTGATCTTGCAGATTGGAAAATAAAAGATGCGACTGATTCTTCTGATGCTTTTTCAACTTTTATTTTAGAACCTAATGCTTATGTAATTATTACCGATGATGCAAATATTTCTTTATTTACTTCTTACGCTGAGGTTATCGGCATTAATAATTTTCCTTCTTTAAATAATGATGGTGATCTCCTTTCTTTATGTAATAATAATTACCAGCTCATTCATAATGTAAATTATTC
>JACMJP010000175.1 GCA_014380545.1 Chitinophagales bacterium
AGAAAATCAATTTTATTCGGAAGTATTTTGTTATATTCGATTGCAAATATTTTAAATGGATTTGTTCAAAATACAACACAATATGAAATAGTAAGATTTTTTGCAGGGCTGGGTCTTGCCGGTGAACTTGGTGCTGCAATTACTTTAGTTGCAGAAATATTAGCAAAAGAAAAAAGAGGGATCGGTACTATGGTTATTGTAAGTGTTGGAGCATTAGGAGCAGTTACAGCATTTTATATTACGGGCCAGGTTGATTGGCGAACATCTTATTATATAGGCGGAGGACTTGGTATTTTATTATTAGCATTGCGATTCGGAACATTTGAAAGCGGTATGTTTAATAATTTGAGAAAAGAAAATGTTTCAAGAGGAAATTTTATTTCATTATTTACGAATAGAGAAAGATTAAAAAAATATATATTCTGTATTTTGATCGGAGTACCCGTTTGGTATTGCATTGGTGTATTAATGAAATTCTCAGATAAATTCGCTGGTGAATGGGGAATTGATGTAAGTGGGGAAAACGGAATACAAATTCGCCGCACGGCAATAATGTTATCGTATGTAGGGTTATGTGTTGGTGATATATTAAGCGGTACGCTCAGCCAGGTTTTTAAATCACGAAAAAAGATTGTGATAGCGTATTTATGTGCAACCGTAATTCTTACACTTGTATATGTTTATACAAAAAGTAATTCAATATTTTTATTCCATTCAATGTGTTTTTTATTGGGATGTGCAACCGGATATTGGGCATTATTTGTAACGATCGCTTCAGAGCAATTTGGAACAAATATCAGAGCAACAGTTACTACCACAGTCCCAAATTTTGTGAGAGGTACAGTTGTACCGTTAACTTTAGGTTTTGCGGCACTCGGAGGATCAATTGGAAATATTAATAGTGCATTAATAGTTGGTGCAGTTTCTTTGTCGCTTGCTTTCATTGCAATTTTTAGCGTAAAAGAAACCTTTAATAAAGATTTGAATTATGTGGAGATGAGTTAGTATAACCAAACTAAGCCTCTTTGTTTTCAAAAAATGCACTATTAATCAGCGATAAATAATACTGTTCATCTGCAATATCCAACTTTGAGTTTTTTACAATAGTTTCCCAATAAACTTTATTATTACCATTAGGATATAATTTCAGTAAAATGTCAATATTAGATGGCGTTGGTTGCAGCAGGATTAATTTTGCATACTCAGCAAGTATGTCGTAGTCATTTCTTGTGCTTAACACAATTGTTAAGGTATCTTCAGTTAACAAACCTTCTTTGTAAGATGATATCAGATGCAATAAGTTAATGTTGTGATTTAACTTTTTAATAAGGTCTTCAATTTCGTATTTCTTTAATTTAAATTCGAGTAGTGTTGAGATAAGTTCAGCGTCTTTCTTTTCTGCTAACATAATAGACGCTATTTTCAATTTATCAGTAAGCCTTAAATCACTTTTAAACACAGAAAGTGTTGATTCGGTTGTGTTCGTAGAATTAATATTATTTGTTGTGATATTATTTGGGAGGGTAATGGTGCCATCAAAATCAGGTTTGTAGAAATGATTAACTTCAAGCCCTTTACATTTTATAAATTCACAGTTATAAAAATAACAATTGATAAAAAAAATATCATCAAAATTAATATTAATGAATTTTGTATTTGCAAAATGCACACTTTGAAACATACATTGCGATATGATACCATTACTAAAAACACAATTGTAAAAGCTGGTGGATGAGAACTCAGTGTCAAATATTCTGATGATGTTATCAAACTTGATGTCTGCAATAATTCCTCCTGCAAGAGTAGAACGAACAATTTCACACTTTTTTGTTTTAAATTGGGCCATCTGAATATATGCAAAGGCATTTTGATAAAGACGCATATCAACATTTTTAGTATACCTTCTGAAATCCCAATTAATAAGAAACCTTTTAAAATGCTCAATAAATATTTCTCTAAATCCTAAGTTCAGATTATAAGCTCTTCTGATGATACGTCCGTATGTATCTGCTGTAATTTGCTTGAGCCAGGTTAGCTGATAAATATTTTTTTCTTTAAGCTCTTTATATTTTTTTTCTAAATCAGTGAAAAGAGGTTGCCGGAGAGCACTATCAAATTTTGATTTTGGAACCAGATAACTATTAGATTGCTCATTTAGATATTTTGCATCATAATTATCAAGATCGTCGGCCATGTCCTTATAAGGTTTTTCCTGTATATAAAAATTCCTGTTAATATCTAATATCTCATTTGCTATATAAAAAAGCTCTCTTCTGTTGCTGAATTGTATCAGAGCATTACCAAGTGCGTTTGTTATATCATAATCAGTTTCAGTATACAGTTTACTAATCAATACATCAATTGTATTTTTTTCAAACATCCAGTCTTTTTTATAGACACCTAGTGTAGCTATTGCAGTTAGCACTTTTTGTTTATTGTCTGAAAATAATTCGGCATTTGCCTCTTTGAATTTTTCCAGTTTCTTTTCATACACAAATCGGTAAAAAGCCCAAATACCTCCTATGATTGCTGAGAGTATTCCGATAATATATATAAGGTCAATCCCTTTTATAAATTCATTCATAAATTATTTTTTAGTGTTTAGTTTGATAGCTAGTATCCTTCATTTTTTACTTATCAATAATTAAAATACATAGTTACTTCAATATTAAATGCAATTCAAGTGCTGGCAGTAAATTCACCAATATTTTTACCGCATGGTTTTAAACTTAAGAGGATATGTTTTATCTTCGCCCCCGCAAATCCCGCCTCGCCCGTTTACCGGGTTTGAACAGGGACATTATTTAACAAAAACATTAATTGTTTATTTATTATGGTAAAAATGCGTTTACAACGCCACGGAAGAAAGAAATCTCCTTTCTATCATATTGTAGTGGCAAACAGCACATCTCCGAGAGATGGAAAATTCATTGAACGGCTAGGCTATTACAATCCAACCCGGGTTCCCGCACAGATCACTTTAGACGTTGACAAAGCCTTACAGTGGTTGCAGCATGGCGCTGAACCCACCACTACGGTGAATTCAATTTTAAGGTACAAGGGAGTATTATACAAAAAACATTTATTGAGGGGTGTTAAAAAAGGCGCCTTTACAATGGAAGTGCTGGAAGAAAAATTTGCTGAGTGGATCAGGTCGCATGAAGGTGCTGTTTTGGATCATGTAAAATCAGTTGAAGATAAAAAGCTGAAAGTAAAAGACGAAGAACTTGCAAGAATAGCTGCTAAGAGAAAAGAGAGAGAGGAAGCTGCAAAAAAAGCTGCAGATGAAGCTGCAAAGGCCGAAGCAAAAGCAAATGAAGTTTCAACAGAAGATGCACCCGAAGTTTCAAACGAAGAAGCTGTTGCTGAAATAACTACAGAAGAAACTGTACCTGATGTAACAGAAGAAACTGTACCTGAAGTAACAACAGAAACTCCGGCAGACGAAACTACAAAGGACCAATAACTTTGAATCCTGCCGAACTTGTTGAAATCGGTTATGTAGTTCGCACTCATGGTGTGAAAGGGCAATTAAGAATTCTATTTGATGAAAATATAAAAGAGCTTTCTGTTTCAGAAGCTCTTTTTTTATTGCAGAAAGGAAAACAAATCCCTTTTTTTATAAAAGAGATAGAATATATTAATGATCAGGAAGCATTCATTTTATTTGAGGATATCATATCAAAAGAGGATGCACAATTATTTACAAAAAAACCTCTTTGGGGGAAGAAGGATTATCTAATTGAAGGGGAAGAAGAAGGTGACGATGCATATACAGGATATATTGTTTATGATGAAAATAATAATGCAATAGGAGAGGTAATTGCCGAATATCCTATGAAAGAGTATGCGCTACTTGAAGTGTTGTACAATCAAAAAAATGTTTTAATACCCTTTCACGAAGAAATAATTTTGCTTGTGGATGATACCAAAAAAATAATTCAATTAAAATTACCTGAAGGAATATTAGAACTGTAAAAAAACTATTTATGCGGATAGATATCATAACAGTATTGCCCGACCTTCTGCAATCACCTTTTCAGCATAGTATTTTAAAAAGGGCACAGGAAAAAGATCTGCTGCATATTAATGTGATCAATTTACGGGATCACTCAACATTTAATCATAAACAGGTTGATGATTACCAGTTTGGCGGAGGTGCAGGAATGGTTATGATGATTGAACCCATATTTAATTGCATCACTCACCTGCAGTCAAAAACAAAATATGATGAAATTATTTATTTATCTCCCGATGGTGAATTATTAGACCAGAAAATAGCAAATCAATTATCACTGAAAGAAAATATTCTTTTACTATGCGGCCATTATAAGGGAGTAGATGAAAGAATAAGGCAGCATCTTATTACAAAAGAAATTTCAATTGGTAATTATGTACTGAGTGGTGGCGAATTAGCCGCTGCAGTTTTGGTTGATACCGTTGGCAGGTTAATTCCCGGTGTATTAAACGATGAAACTTCGGCATTAACCGATTCTTTCCAGGATAATTTGCTGGCACCTCCTGTTTATACCCGGCCGTCAGAATTTAATGGCTGGATAGTTCCGGAGATTTTATTAAGCGGGCATAGCGCTAAGATTTCAGAATGGCGCTATGATAAATCTCTTGAAAGAACGAAAGAACGCAGGCCTGACCTGCTGAAAAATGATTAACATTTGAAATTACAGGTTTAGGTTTGTATTTTTGCCGTCCTTATTAATAAAGATCATGGATTTTATAAAGAACCTCGAAATGGAAATAATTGCCGGAAAAGATATTCCGCAATTTAAAGCTGGTGATAATATTACAGTACATTACAAAATTGTAGAGGGTGATAAAAGCCGTATTCAGCAATTTCGTGGAGACGTATTACAACGAAAAGGTCAGGGCAGAACCCAGACATTTACTGTAAGAAAAATTTCAAACGGAATTGGTGTTGAAAGAATATTCCCTTTATTTTCACCCAACATTGACAAAATTGAATTGAATAAAGCTGGTAAAGTACGCCGCTCAAGAATTTTCTACTTAAGGGGATTAAAAGGAAAATCTGCAAGAATTAAAGAAAGTAAAACAACCGTAACAGAAAAAACAAAATAAGCACAACCCTATTTCTATTAATAAATGCGCTTAAGCCCGTTCTTTTTTTTGAACGGGTTTTTTTATGGATGGTAGTTATTAATTGGTATCTGGAAATTTAGTATGAAATGAATTTAAATTCTATTCGTGAATTTAATTGTGCTGGGATATTTAATGGCATAAACTAAAAATATTCAGGGCAAGGCAGAAACAATAAACCCACCAATTTTTTTTTTGAAGAATAACCAACCGATACTAATTACCAAATTACTAACTACCAATTACTATCTTCATTCCCACAATCCCCAGCCATCATCAATATCATTTTTTTTGCTGAATGTTTTTATCCACTCCACAAATAATTTTTTAAATACATCAATTTCATTGCGCAGCATTTCAAGATATTTTTTATCTACATCACTTATCATCCCCAGGGAATATGTGGCGCTGCGAATATCGCTTGCTGCTTTTTTTATGAACACAGCATTTTCCATTCTTATTGAGTATAAATCACCGCCTTCGGCACCTGCTATTTTTGCAGGGAGTATGTAAGAATCACCCCGCATTTGTTCTAACATATGGCGGAACATCATTTTTTCACTATCTTCTGTTTTTTCATCATCGTCTGCCTGCATGGCATCGCATAAAGTATCTACAAGCGAAACAATTTCTTCTGCTTTTTTCATTACAGGTAATTTTTCTATCCGCTCATCTTCTTTACGCAATTCTTCACGAATAGCATCTTCATCCATGTCTTCAAAATCTTCATCATTATCATCATTAAAAGGATCGTAAGCCATAACACAATTTTTCTATAAAGATATTTAATCCAACAGTAAAGGAAATAAAAACCCGCTCACAAATTTGTGAACGGGTTTGTGTAAATTAAATATTACTGAAATATTATTTTACAATTGTTATTTGACGAACTGCAACACTGCCATTATCAGAAATTACTTTTACCATATAATTTCCGTTAGCAAGGTTTGTAAGATCTACATTCAATTCCTTATTTCCTTCTGTGTTATAGTTAACTGGTTCATTCATTAATTCACCAAGCATATTATGTACTTCAATTGTTGCAACACCAAATGCATTGCTGTTAATTGATATATTAACATTTCCATTTGATGGCGAAGGATAAACCTGCAGTGCATTATTTAAAACAACATCCATAATTCCTACATTAATGGAAATAGTTTTACAACTCGCATTGAATCCATATACATTTGTTGCCGTTAAACAAACTTCATATTCATCACTTGCATCATAAATATGAACCGGAGAATTACTTGCTGAAGTTTCACCATCATCAAAAAACCAATTATAAGTATCTGCATCTACTGAAAGGTTGGTGAATGTAACCGAACCTGTACCGTCAGTTGAAACATTAAAAGTAAAATCAGCTGTTGGATTGTAAGGATCAAAACGGCTGAAATCCCACCCCTTGTAAACGATATCATGTGATGCAATGGGATCCGCACCGTCGCCTTCAAAAGCATTACCGGGATCCTGGTCCTGCCACCATAATGCATGAACAATATCTCCTACAGTTGTAGTAGTAGTGGAAGGAAATACATTTTCATAAAAATCTTTTGCTACATATGTGAGGTTTACTTCATCACTCCATGTTGCTCCTCCGTCAGTTGTATAAATACCGAATATATCACGGAATGACTGTGCTGTTGTGCTTGATGGATCACCTTCAAAGTCAGTATTTTCAACAGGCTGGGTAAACATTACATAAATATTTCCTGTTGTTGGATCTAGGGCAGGGGTAGGCTGTGAAGTTAATCCAATACCATAGACTGGAATATCAAAACCAATACCTGCAAAGCGGTCTCCATCACCATCCCAGTCCAGCATTATGTCAAGATATTGAATACTATCCGTTCCAAAGCTTTCGTTCCAGTACCACATACCGGTTACACCACCAAAATAACTCCATAAATTATCGCCTTCAACAACATCAAGAAGATTAGTTGCTCCTGCCCAAACATGCATCATACCGGCATTATCAATTAATATGGAAGCAGTGCCATCTGTTGTACCAATTGTATCAGCAATTTCGTCCCCGTCAACGTCAGAAATGGTGTTACCATCAAAACCTTCAATGGGAAAATCAATAATTCTTGTTCTTGTCCAGCTTCCTGCATCACCATTTGATGTTGATTTCC
>JACMJP010000176.1 GCA_014380545.1 Chitinophagales bacterium
GCAAAAAAAATTCAAATTGAAGCAAGAATTTATGGTGAGCTTGTGTATAATTATGTGATACCTGCATCAGTTGAATATCAAAATGAATTACTGGACAATATCATTAAATTAAAATCACTCAGTTTTAATGAAGAACATTATAAAGAACAATTAGATATTGCAAAAAATATTACACTGCATTTAAATCATTTGCGCAACAGTTTGGAACGTATGGTGGAAGAACGCAAAAAAGCAAACCGTATTGAAGATGCAAGAGAAAAAGCTTATGCCTATTGCAACAATGTGAAAACATTGTTTGATGAAATAAGAGAACATGCAGATATGCTTGAACGCTATCTTCCCGATAATAAATGGCAACTGCCAAAGTACAGGGAGTTATTATTTGCGAGATAAAGAATTAATTACAATGAATTAAGGATGTAAAAAAGTCTCACAGTTTTGCGGGGCTTTTATTTCTTTCGGAATATGAAATCCATTTTCACTTGCATGTTACTATTTAATTTCTATTCAGTTGGATATACCCAATTCAATCCGGGAGGCATATTCAGACAAGATATTAAAGTAAAAAAAGTCAATAAAATGACAACAGCCTCTAGAAGCAGCAGTCTGGAGGTCGTATTTGATTCAACTGGTAACATGGTTAAACGTATTCAGATCTTCGATAATAACAAAATCTATTCTATGGAAAAAAAATTCTTCTCTTATAACTCAAATGGAACACTAAAATATCAGTCAATTTTTAAAGAAATATCCTTACAAGGACGTACTGAAATTTTTACAGATACTATATTGTATTTTCAGAAAACAAATAAACTTACCATTGGAATTAGTAAGAATATTTTTACCGAACAAACCCTGAATGAAATGTTAGGCGAGTATAATAAATTCATGTTAAATTCAGAATACAAGGACCTTGAAGTCACTTTTTTGAAAACAACTTACGAATTTACAAATAAACCCTTTAATAGTATATTTATTTATGACACTAATGAAAACATAATACTCGATTATGATTTTACAACATGTAACTTAGTTATTTACGGGTATGATCTTATGGGAAGAGAAACTTCCTCAGAAGACTATGATGATTGTTTGAATTATAAGTCAAATTTTCCAAACGTATTAGATTACAATCCATACCAAAAATCAGCTTCTGAATATACTGATGATAATAAGAAAATAACGTTGTTCTATGATTTCAAACGAGAATCAAATGGGTATGTATTTGCCTGGAAAAATGAAATGATTGAGAAGTATAATAAATTTGGTTTAATAAAATCTATTTCAACAAATACTCTATATTCTGAGGGTTTTAAGGATCGCTATCAAATCAAATATAAATACGAATATTTCGATTGACCAACCACTTAAGTATTCATCCACAACAACGCCTTCTTTAATTCCTGCAAAGTATATTCTTTAAACTCCGGCTGAAAGGTCATACCCTCCTCAATAGTTGCTTTTTGCAGGCACATATATATTTTATCGTTTTCATATTTCACAGCATAAACCCAAACAGGCTCTCCAATTTTTACCCTTGAGAAAGTATATTTATCAGTAGTATTATTGTTCGGAGACATCACAGATTTAAATGAACGGAAAACAAGTTTAGCATCTGTTCCTTCTTCCATTTTTAAATTTAATTCAACATTCGTTAGCAACCGTTCAGGAGTTTCATAAAAACGATCACAATTCATCCATCCCAGATTTGTTGAATTAAATACATAATAATTCCAATCATCTGTTAATGCGCTATTAATGTTTGATTCTATCCATTTCATTCTTTCCTTTTTCAGTATTCTCTGCAAAGAAGCATAATTAGTAACCCGGTACTTTTTCATAAGCGAATCCATTTCTATAGGGTATTCATATTTATAGCCCTTCCAGATTGAATGCCACCTATTACCTTCTATATCATCACTTCTGAAAAGGTTTGCAGTCCTGCACCAGAAATTACAGTAGCTTCTTTCTTCCCATATTGATGATCTTTTTAAGTATACCTCTGCATTAAAATAATCAATTCGCTGACCATTTGTATTCCATGTCATAGCTCCTGAGGCATCAGTATTTGCAAGAAATAATTGCATATCATTTTTGGGTTCAGATGCTGGAAGCATATAAACAATATCTGCATCTTTTTTCAGCGGAACAATGATCCCATTCACTTCTGCCTCAACATATAACATCCCTCCTGTTTCCAATTGTTTATCATGCCCAACTGTAGTGAGATTATTCATGAGCATATCACCATTTGAATAACCTTCAATGAGTTTAAATTTTAAACATGCGATCTTTAAGTTTACTGCAGAGAGATCAAACGAATTTGCTTTTATGCAAACCAAAGTTCCGTTCTTCGCCCTTAATATTGTGTCACGATCATGATTCACACAAAATATTTGTGGCGAAGGTTTTAATTTAGCATACAAGTCTTTTATTGAATTCTTTTTTACAATTTCTTCCTGCTTATAATTGACAATAACATCAACACATTTTTCACCGTAATTCAATTTCTTTCTCATTTCCCCGGGAATTTCTTCGCCAAACCATTTTAAAACAGGTTGAATATTTTTCGATTGTAAATAATTGTCAGGCAGAGTGGAATTTAATGAAGTCAAAACAGATTTGATCCTGTTCTCTGACAATGCTATATTATATTCATTATCTGCTGAAGAGTCAGCATAACCAAATAATAGAATGCTTTTAATTTCCTTTTGCTGAATACTAATTCCTAATTCACGGATTGTTTGTTTGCCCTGGGTAGTCAGTGCGTAAACATCATTTTCAAAATAAATAGTTGTTATTGTTTGTTGTGCGGACAAAAGGATGGCTGTGTGCAATAAAATTGCAAGTAGTAATCGTTTCATAATATAAAGGTTTTGTTAGTAACGGAACAGGATGTAGTTTTATTATTTAATCCTTACCTGCGATTCAATACATTAAAAAGTTACTCAAAAGTTGGTTATATAAAACAGCAATCAGGGATATGCAATAGATGTGGTCCGTGAGAATTATTTCCTTCATAAAGCGATATTCACAAACTTAAGAAAATTCCGGCATTCACTCCAACATTCCATAAATGTTCTGAAATAGGGTCGTCTTCTCTATTCAGTTTTGTTATTCCATATCTGAAAGTTGGTTCCAGGCTGATATCTATTTTTTCTGTCAGATGGTAAAGCACACCTGCTGCAATGAAAGGAGAAAAAGTAAATGGTCTTACATCGTAATTATTTATTTCAACAGATGAATTAGTTGTATGTCCATCGTCATACTTTAAAGTTTCAATATTTCTATATTGCAAAAAATAATTTGCAATCACTCCCAGGCTTACAGTGGTTTGTATTTTATTCTCACCAAAAA
>JACMJP010000177.1 GCA_014380545.1 Chitinophagales bacterium
AAAAAATTGGAGAAAAATTTAATATTAGTGTACGCACTGTTTACAGAGATATAAAAGCATTAGGTGAATCGGGAATCCCAGTAAGTTTCGAACCTGCAAAAGGATATTTTATTGTGCAGGGCTATTTTTTATCTCCCGTTTCTTTCAGCTCCGATGAAGCGAATGCATTAGTGCTGATGGAAAGGATGGTGACAGGATTTGCTGACAGATCCATTCAAACGCATTATTCAACTGCATTAAATAAAGTGAAGGCAGTATTGCGCAGCAGTCAGAAAGAAAAACTTGAAATACTAAATGATAATATCAAATTTCAGTTGCCCGCCCGCATGCAAAATGATTTTGAATATTTATCCGTTCTTCAAAATGCTATTTCATCAAATACAATTATTGAAATTGAATATAAAAACAATAATGAAGAAATAAGTAAGCGACAGGTTGAGCCTATCGGGCTGATATTTTATGCATTCAGCTGGCATCTTATTGCATGGTGTCATTTGCGCATAGATTACCGGGATTTTCGTGTTTCACGAATTATTAAAGTACGAAACCTCGAAACTCCTTTTAAAAAAACAGACCATATTCCTTTAAATGATTATATGAAAGTACTGCCGGTTAATTACTGATAGTTGTTTGATCGTGGAATTATCTTTAACCTGCTTTTAAATTATTTCCTGCAATAAATTCTTTTATCCTGCTCTTTATTGCATTTCTTACTTCTCTTGTTTTACTTAAATTGTCTTCAGATGTTCCGGCAAAAGTAGATGGATCAGAAAATGACCAGTGCAATTGTTTTAATACACCCGGAAACACAGGGCATTGTTCTGCACTGCTTTCATCACATACAGTAATTACATAATTATATAACCGTCCATCTTTTAAAAGACCGAAGGCGGATTTTGTTTTGCTAGCTGAAATATCAATTCCATCTTCCTGCATTACTTCAACAGCATTTGGGTTTAATATACCGGCTTCCAAACCTGCACTTTCAGCAATATAATTTTCTCCGCCTAAATTATTTAAATATGCTTCTGCCATTTGGCTTCTTGCACTATTATGCACACAAACAAATAAAACTTTGTATCTTATCGTATTCATATTCTAACATGCGTTATTCATCGCAAATGTACGATTGATATTTTTTTCTAAATATTATTTTAATGTGAATTATTAGAGATCATTTCACTCAAGTTATCAAAAACAGCGATAGATTTGGTTGACCACATTTGCATTTGTATCATTTTTGCCCGGAAGAGGAACTCCAATATGAAATCCAGACCATGAGTAATAATTGGGATAATTTTTATTAGAAAGGCAGAAATTCGAGAGAAGTTCTGCCTTTTTCTGTTGTCGCCTTGACCGATTTTCCGCCGGTCACATACATTAACTAACCATTAAAAAATAAGTAATGTGGCCAAAAAAAATAATATGAACACATTAAAAATAACAAACCATATTACACTGTAAAGGTGAGCATTTTTTTGTGAATAAGTATTACATAATTACAGAAAAAAGTTATAACATTTACAGATTTTAAATCATGATGCAAATCCTTATGGAGCGGAAGATTAAATAGGCAATTTCCAGAATTTAAATTATCAGGCTTTAAGTCATTTTTTGACGATGAAAATATTCGAAAGCAAAAAAATTTATTTAACAATTTTTCATTTTACTTTTACTTTACTTCCCTTCGTTTCTTTTTTTCTTTCGTGTATATCTTCAGCCTCTTCTATTGAATGAGATTGCTGAAGATTTTGTTCTTTTTTGCTAAGCAATGCCAGTTTGCTATAATATTTTTTAAGTACTTTTAATTCATCTTCGGTCATATCTTCCACACTCACGAGCCTGTTGCTTGCATGCTCATTTGAGGCCACGAGTTCATTTAATTTTAATTGTATTGCAGCGGATTCTTTATTCTGTGCCCGTTGAATGAGGAACACCATCAGAAATGTGATTATTGTTGTTCCTGTATTTATTACAAGCTGCCATGCTTCAGAATAATTAAAAACCGGCCCTGTACAAAGCCATATTAATATCAGGGTAAATGCTGTAACGATGGCTGGTGTGCTCCCTGCTAATCTAGTAGCGCTGGCTGCCGCTTTTTCAAAAAAAGGCATCTTTGATTTTTTTGGTTTCATTTATATAATTTATTCATCAAATTAAAACACAAGTATGTTGCCGATTGTGTTTATTGTACAATAACAAGGGATGAAAGACTGAATTTTATTATGCTGCGCCTTTCAAAAAAAATCAACTATAGGGCATGGAATTTTCTGATGATATGTTAAACATAGATTATGAAAACGGATAAAAAAAATTCAAAAGAAAAATTTCCTGATTACAAGCATTACGGTAAAGAGGATGATATCTACAGCAATGCAATAGAAACAAATGCTGATGTCGAAAATATGAACAGAAATTTTCCTGAAACTACCAAAACGGAAAAGCAGAACACGGAGAGTAATTATATTATGGAGTCCCCGGTTCCGGAAAATGTTTTGGAAGATGAGGAAGAAATCTCCCAATCTGAGAATGATATTACTAAGGAGGATCTTGTTGCTTTGGGTTCCAATGATGCAGGCGATGATGAAGAGTTAAAAAAAGAAAGAATTTATCCGATTGATATGGCCGGAAGTGATCTTGATGTTCCGGGCGCTGAAGATGATGATGAAAATGAAATGATAGGAGAGGAAGATGAAGAAAATAATTTATACAGCCGTGCTGATGATCAATAATTCACAAATAAAATTATCTGAAAACAGAAGCATCTTTACAAAGAAATATTGATAAGATGATGTAAAGGGTATTAAACAAAAAAGATATAAGAAAACCTTAAATAAAAAATAAAGCCGCCCGCTTTGCAGCGAACGGCTTATGCTTCGGTCTATAAACAATACAAGTTAATTAATCCTTGAATGCAGTTTCTCCGTCATTCATTTTATTTACAAGTTCTGCAATATCTCCCGGCTTTAATCTGCAATGCATCTTCACATACACAAATGTCTCATCTTTCTCATCCACAATACAAACAAATCTCTTTATAGTTCCTTTTTTATTTTCTTTGATGCGTACATCAACAGTTGTATTTTCTTCATTCACTCTCACAAGCGGCACATAATTCTTTTTATCAAGCCTGTTTATTTTGCGGGTAACTTTTTTATCTGTCTTATCAGAATATTTATCGCCTTCTCTTATACAAATCGTCATACCACCAAATTTTTTCACGAGGTCACCTTCTGCTTCTCCTACATGGTTTTCAACAATATCAGCACACATTTTAATAAGTAATCCTGGTATCCACAGATTTAATTTAACACCACCGTCTTCACCTGTATTATTTGTGCTTATTGCAAATATTGAGGTTGATGTTATTATGAGAATGACACTGGCAGTTATTATTTTTTTCATATTATTTAGTTTTCAATTATTAATTTTTATACAATCTTCATGGCTCGCCACTCAGTACATTATTTATCATCTACTTTTTCCAATTCATCCAGGCCATCAATATCCAAATTCATATCAGATAACTTTCCTATTTTCTGAAAATCAAGCCTGCCAATAATATCTATCATTACAAATTCATCTTCACTGTCTACTAACAATATCATTTCATCAACAATACTTCCATCAACTACTTTTCCGAGAAACCGTACTTTCTCGCCATCACTGTTCACCTGCATCAACTCATCAAAGCCTGATGGTAATGCTGCTTCAAATTCTTTATACATTGATTTTCCATTTGCGGCACCTTCAGTGTTTTCATAACAAATGATTTTAATTCCCTTCAATCCACTCACCAATTCTTTAACATCTGCATCTTCTTCACTTAAAGCCGAGGCGCAGAGTTCAAATAATTTTTGGGAAACTTCTACTGTTGTAATACCGTCTTTTCCTGCATATTTTTGGTACACCTGGTCGAAAGAAGTTTGAGCCTGCATGCCAATTGCAACTGTGGCAAATGCGCATAAAAAGAATAATTTTTTCATAATGTTTTTTATTGTTTATGTTTAGAATAATTGTAAAATCTCCCGTTAGGCGATCCGGGTTACAGAAAAG
>JACMJP010000178.1 GCA_014380545.1 Chitinophagales bacterium
AAACATGAAAAATTAAAATATAAGACTTTGAGTTTTATTGAAAATACATTTCTGAATGGCAACCAGCTTTTTACTTCAAGAAATTATAATTTAATAAAAGCATGAACCATCGTTTTTACAAATTTAAAAGCTGAAATAAAAAAGCTCTGTACAATTACAGAGCTTTTTCTATTGTGATTAAAAGATTTAATATTTATTGGCAAGGTTCGCCTTCATCATAAGGTCTTGGCAAATTTTCATATACGTCATCACCTGGACGATCTGTTGGTAACTCACCTAATTTTCCGGTTCTGCGCATATCAACCCATCTGTGTCCTTCTGCTAATAAAGAATATCTTCTCTGATCTAATATTTCATTTAAAAGATCATCATCTCCTGTTCCGCCGCTATATGCTGCTAGTCCTCCGGCTTCTGTTCTTATTTTATTAATTGCTGTTGTTGCATCACCTGTTGCGCCTGTGCGCATACTTGCTTCTGCATAAATAAGAACAAGTTCTTCATTCCGAATGATGCAGATAGGTGCATCGCTGCTTTGATAAACCCACAGATCGTAATTACTTGTCAAGTCATCAGCAAAAGCTGGTTCATCTCTTAAGGGTGCTTTTGCCAATCTTAAATCTCCTGGTTCAGCATCTGCTACAACAGTATCTTGTACCACTCTTGTATTACCACCTGCAGATGAATTTAAAGGAACAAACATAGGATTTAAAACATCCCCGGCACCATTTGAAAATATATTATAAGTTCCTGTTGAAAGAGCACCGCCAAGATCCATAAATGATTCGCTTAATGCAGCTAATGCACCTGCATAATCTTCATGATATAATAACACCCTTGCCATTAATGCACGATTAAAAGTTCTGAAGGATGCGGGTGTATCAAAGCCGGCAAATCCGCCTGACAATGGAAATGTAAATGCATCACCTGAATTATCAAGGTCATTTTTTGCATCATCTAACATTGCCATTATGCCTTCAATACTTGCATGATAATCTGCAGTGAAAGGCCCGGGATTGTCAATATCTTCAACATCTAATCTAACGCCGCAATCATAAGTGAGGTTTGCATTTAATAATAACTGATATGCCTGTATTGTTTTTGCAAATCCACGATAACCGTTTTTTTCTTCATTTGTAAGATCAGCACTTGTATTATCAATAGCATGACGTAATATCCATCCATTTCTTACTACTGCATATCTTCCTCCCCATGAATTGGCAGAATAAAAAGTATTATTATCTAATATTGTTTCACCTTTACCAAGTAAGTCGCTTGTAAATCTCGGGTCGGCACCTGTCATACGATAATACTCCCTTCCAATAATTCCGCAGACATCTAAATGCACTTCAATGAAAGGACGCATACCTGCTTCCATACCGGTAACAAGATTGTTAAGCTCACTTATTGTAGCATCTGCTTCAATTGCTGTTAAACCAGGGCTATTCGGATCTTCCAGTTCATCTATATTACAGGAATTAAATCCTATACTCATAAATACTATTGCGCCTGCAATAGTGAAATATGATTTTATATTAAATATTTTTTTCATGATCTTCATTTTTTAATGTTAGAAATTAAATATCACATGACCGTAAAAACGTTTTGCCGAAGGAAATGGATTTACTTCAATACCTGTAGAAATTCCATTTGATCCAAAGTTTGATACTTCAGGATCATAACTTCCGTAATCAAAGAAATTAAGCGCATTATATGCAGAAACCCCTACTTTAATTCCTCTCATAAAATCATTGGTTCCATTTGATATCTTATCGCCGTCGAAAGTATAATATAAACCAACTTCTCTTAATCTTACATAAGAAGCATCCTGCACAAATGTGGATGAAGAAACACCAATGGATGTTAAACGATAAATACCGTTTGTGTAAGGTGAATCAGATCCATCAGGTAATGTAGTTGATTGCCCTAATGAATAATCATCATAATCAGCACTGTTTGAAAAAATATCTGTAAGCAATTGTGTAAGATTTACATTGTCGCCACCTTTTTTCCAATGCAGAACACAACTCAGACTCCAGTTTCCGTAAGTTAATTCTTCATTGAAAGACATTTGAAAATCAGGCTCTGTATCACCATATTTATCAAGACCTGCTGGAAGATTATCACCTGTAACGTCTAAAGGAAATAATCCGTCAGGATTACTTGTTGAATCAATTGGTGCAACACCAACTAACTGTGTAGCGCTGGCTCCTTCCTGGATATAAAATGTTCCGAGAGTAGTTCCGAACGATCCTACTGCAAATTCAGGAATATCTAATCTTGTAACTTCACTTCTGTTCATCCAGAAATTAATTTTACTATACCAGTTTAATTTTTCTGTTCTGATAATTTCAGTTCCCAATGATAATTCAATACCTGTATTTTGCATATCTGCAGCGTTAGCTATTTGTGAAGTAAAGCCTGATGATTCAGGAAGTGCTGCTATGAGTAAAAGGTCAGAAACTGTTTTAATATAATATGTAGCTTCTAAAATGATACGGCTGTTAATAAATCCGAGATCAAAACCAAATTCTATTTCGCTTTGTATTTCAGGGCCTATATCTTCTTTTCCTTTTTGTGTACCTACAAGTGAACCCGCTAAGCCACCTATGTTTGTACTTTCCAGTGGTGTATAGATAGACCCAAATGGAGCAAAATTTCCTGATTGTCCGTAAGCAATACGCAATTTTGCAAAATCCCATCTGTCACCCATTGTCCAGAAATCAAATTCACTTAGTGTTAAAGCAACGGATGCTTTTGGAAAGAAATATAATTTATTCGGGTCACCATTATTTGATGACTTATCCGCCCGTACACCTGCAGTTAAAAATACTTTATCATTTAAATTCACTTCCTCCTGAATAAATCCACCTTTATCCAACTGTTTAATTATATTTTGATATGTACTTACTGCACCTGCCTGGTCAATAGTTGTTTGAGATCCTATTAACTCTGATGCATAAACAAGCATTTGATTTTGGTAGAATTGTTCTCTTGTTAAACCCAACTGTGTGCGGAAGGATGTACCTGATTCAGTATAATATGTATGCACAAGAAAACCCGCTTCATTATTATTAAAATTATTGGTGGAACCCTGAATGGATGCACCATTAGTTCCCGCTCCATTTTTTTCAAATTGTAATTCTCTCGGGAAAATTGCTGAGGTAGCAAAATTATAAAAATCAACTCCTCCATTTAAAACTAAATGCAGCGATTGTTTATCATTACTGAATAAATCAACATCAGCATTTGCTCCGCCAAGGTATCTGTTAACAGCTTCATTATTCGTCATTAATGCGGCTGTTTGTAAAAAGTTTGATGCACTGTATGGGTTATCCGGATAGTTTCCATTTTCATCAGGAAATAATTGCGCCCATACAGGTGTTGCAGCAAGAGAAATACTCATGGTATTCGTAGTATTATCATTATTAAAGAATCCACGGTCAGCAGATGATTTAATAAAATTGTTGCTGAGAGATAATTTGATTCTGTTAGTTAGTTTAGTATCTGTATTTAATCTTACGCTTGTTTTTTCATATCCTGTATTAGGTACTATACCTTCTTCATTTTTATAACCTGCGCTTGCATAATAAGAAGTTTTTCCGGCTCCGCCTGAAACTGAGAAATGTGTATTGGAAAGAAGTCCTATATTTCCAAATAATTCATTTTCATAATCTATTAAACCTCCGTTTGCGACAGCATTATTAAAATTAACTACCTCATCAGGACCATAGCTTGCTTCCACTTTTGCAGCATCCCAATCCCGCATTCCCTGTGGATTTATAATTTGCGTATATCCTGTAGTTTGCGACAACTGAATGTCTGCCCTTCCATCTGTAGCTTTCCCTCTTTTTGTTGTTATAATTACAACTCCTCCTGATGCCCGGCTTCCATATATTGCTGCCGCTGCCGCACCTTTTAATATTTCAATTGATTCAACTTCATCCGGGTCTATGTCGGCAATCCTGTTTGAAGCATTATCCTGATAAAATTGTGCATTATTTCCTCCGGCTGCAGCAGCAGAAACAAAGTTTAGCCCCGCAGGTATAGCCGAATTATCAACATAAATTCCATCAATAATAAAAAGTGGCTGGGCCGCACCATTAATAGAAGTTAATCCTCTCAGTCGAATATTAAATCCTCCACCAGGCGAACCTGAATTTGAAATAATTTGCGCCCCTGTAAATTTTCCATACAGTGCTCCATCCAAAGTAGACTGTTGTGTAATTCCTGTTAATTGTTTTGCAGTAATTTGATCAACAGAATTGGCAAGGTTACTTCTTTTTACTGATGTGGCAAGACCTGAAACCACAACTGCATCAAGCAAACTGTTGGTTTCTTCCAACAACATGTTTACTGTTCCGGATGCAGTTACTGTTTGTTCAACAGAACTAAACCCGATATAGGAAAATACAAGTGTTGCAGGGCTGCCGGCCGTTGTTAAACTATATTTTCCGTCAACATCAGTAACTGTTCCGTTTGTTGTATTTTTTACAACTACAGTTACACCTATCAATGGTTCGTTACTTTTATCAGTAACAACCCCACTGATATTCATTTGTGCAAAGAGGGTTTGAAATGATGTGCAAACCAACAGCACAAGCAAGAGTTTGTAAATACTTCGCATAGGTTTTAAGATTTAGAGTTTTGAAAAGGCAATTGTAATCAATTTACTATTGATAAACAATTATTTAACGAAGAATTTTAAAACACACAATAAGGTTGATTGTATGAAGTATTGGAAGATATTTTATTTTTTATTTTTTTTCTCCCATTCATTTAATGCCTGCTGATATTTTTTTGCATTACGATTATGTTCCTCCAGTGTTTTTGCAAAATTTGAATAACCTGAAAAATCTTCTTTTGCACAGAAATATATATATGCATGTTTTTCATAATTCAATACTGCATCAATATATTTTTTAGGTGGCATACAAATAGGACCGGGTGGCAGACCTGTATATTTATAAGTGTTATAAGGTGATTGAATTTGCAGATCAGAGAATAACACTCTTGTTTTTGAGAAATCTCCAATCGCAAATATAATAGTAGGGTCTGCCTGTAGCGGAATATTTTGTGTAAGGCGATTCATATACACACCTGCAACCCGGGAAGCTTCATCGCTCATTTTAGTTTCTGAATAAACAACAGAAGCTAATGTATAAACCTCCTGTTCACTCATTTGAATTGCATTTAATTTTTTCTTTCTGTCATCATTCCAGAATTTATCATGTTCTTTTTGCATGCGCTGCAAAAATTGTGTTGCAGAGGTATTCCATTTAAATTCATAGGTGTCAGGAAGAAATAATGTCATCACCTGTTCCTTCTTTAATCCGGCTTTTGTGAAATAGGTTGTTGTATCAAAATATTTTATAAACTGCAGAGAATCTGTTTCAATATATTTTGAGATTTTTCCTGCCAGGTCATTAATTGTTCTTACATTATTGAAGGTAACATTTACAGGAGTTTGTTTTCCGCTGCGCAAAAGATTGATAAGATCGTTATTGCTCATGCCATCTTTTACAAGATATTTTCCGGGGATGATGTTTTTTGCGTAATTCTTTTTTCCAGCCACCCACAAAAATGAATTAATATTATCGGCAATGCCTTCCGTTTTCAGCATAGTGGCAATGGAAGCAACATCAGAGCGAGTGGGTATATAAATAAATGTTTCGCTACCCTCAACGGAAATATTTGGTGCAAATACCTTTTTGTAATAAGAATAGGAAAATACTGCAGCTACTGCAAGTACAGCAATAATGATGGCAATTGTGATTTTTTTCCGGCGCATAGATAAATAACGCAATCCGGCAAAAATATGTACAAAAAAAGAATCCCGCCGAATGACGGGACCATTTAACCACTAAACCGCTTGCTATAATTAGATCACATAAATAAAGTCAACCGTAATACTATACACCTTTCCGTTATCCAGGCACTGGTTATCAATCTTGTAATTATTTAAAGATTGCAATGCATGATTTTCAAGATAGATGTTTTCTGAATCAACATCTAAAACTTTAAATGTGTTATCATCATTTAAAGTAAATGTGATTTTTACTTTCCCGGAAAGATCCCGGCCTGTATAAAAATTTTCATGCGACTGCATTAATACTTTTATTTTTTCAGGATAATAGGTATCGGCACATTCAGGTAATGCTGAGGGATTGTTTGCAAAGATGTTTATACCTAAAACAACTGCACTTAAGAATAGAACTGCTTTTTTCATACTGTTTGAGTTTTTAATTTGGTACTGCAAAAAAAGAAATTGAATGTTTAAGAATTACTGAATAAAAATTAAAGTTTATATAGCAGTTGGTTAAGTTGTGTTGTGGTGTGTTAATGGTTTACATAAATGTTTAATCTGTGTTAAAAGAAAAAATCCCGCTAAGCGGGATTTTTCTGTGCAATCTTATTTGGATGACAATTCATTGGATTGCACAAATTCTACAGCCACAGCATACGTTTTTCCGATCATGGAGTCATCCACCTCCACTTGTGCACCTTCTAATGTTTTTTTAATGTAGAATGATTTTAAGAAATCACCAGCTTCCACTCTTTCTACATGCAGGGTTTTGTCTTCATTAATTGTTACCCATACATTGGCTCCGCCTTTTAACTGCATTGCTTCAATAATTCTGTCAATCTGAACAATACTTTTTATTTTATTTGCAAGTTGAAATTCCTGTTCACCGCCTTTATTTGCAAAAGTGAATGTTGAAATGAGGAGCATTGCTGTTACTACTAAAGTTTTCATATTATTTGTTTTTGAGTTGTTTTAATTTGTTTGAACACACATTGGTCGAACAGCACAAAAGAAAAGTTACAGAGACCCGAAAATATTTTTGTTAAAGAAAGTTAAGCGCAATCGAAATGCTACTACTGCAATGGTTCCGGTGACGATGATGTTGCTAAAGAAATATACAGGGCATTAAACAAAGTAAAGAAAATTACACCGCTTTGAGTTTCCAGCATGGACTCAGTAAGACAATTTAAAATGAATAAAAGCAGGAAAAAGAAATAAGGATATTGCATGCGCTTCAGTGCAAAACGGATTTGATATACATAAATAATTATGAAATAAAGTAATCCACCTATCCCACACATTATCCAGATCTGCAGAAATTGATTGTGTGCATTGTATTTTTCTGCCACACCTTTAGTGAATCCATCTTTTTGATACCAGGAAATTAAGGCATCCGTATCATCACCATTACCAATACCCTGCAGCCAGAATGTTTCTGTATTATTAAATATTGTATGCCATATCTGATCCCTCAGGTTTGCACTGTTCTCAGGGTTTGCATTTTTATAAATAAACAATGTTTCAAAACGTTCACGGGTTGTTGGCAATGAGAGTAGTAAAATAAAACCAAGTACATTCACAAGAATGCAGGTAATTACCGCAAATTTTAATTTTTCATATTTTTTACCCCAATATATATAAGCGCAGTTAGCAAATAATAATGTAACTATAAGTGCTGTTCTTGCAGTAAGCAATAAAAGAAAAAATAAAAACCAGGCACAAATACACAGCAAAAATATTTTCCTGCCATTAGAAAGTGTTTTATATTTTGTAATGATATAATGTGTGATACAAATTATGGAAAAGCTGATATACATACCGAGATAAGCAGGATGCATTCCACTGAATGCTACAAGCTCCTTATAATAAAACGTATTTTCATGATGAAGGAAATAATTATTTAGTGCAAGAACAACCGCAGATATACTCATAATGCAACAGGAAATAACAAAAAGCGTAATGAGTGTTCCAATTAATTTTCTGTGTAAACCCTTTACAAAACCCATGATAAGCGGGATCAATAACAGCGATAATTTTATCTGCAGATCTATTTTTGCTGCGGCTTTGTTCTCTGAAATGTAATATGCATAAATAAAGATGAGATAAACACTTGCTGAAATTAAAAATGGTTTCATTCCCATAAAGAATGTTCTCCGGTTTAAGATCATAATTAATATACCCAAACATCCCGCAAAAAAGAGCGGTATGAAAGAAAGTGTTTTATGAAAAGGTAACACAAGCACAGCAGCGCATAAAAGAATAAAATACGCATCATGCAGAAGCGTTTGCCGTAACGATCTGTATTGCTTAAATGAGCGGATACTTTCCAAAATTTGTCAGATGCCTTTAAATTTTAATACAACACCAATAGTACGCAATAGTATTCTTAAATCTAAGAAAAATGAGCGGTGTTTTATATAATACAGATCATATTGCAATTTAATAAGTGCGTCGTCGGGGACAGAAGCATATTTATAATTTACCTGTGCCCATCCGGTTAGTCCGGGTTTAATAATATTCCTGATACGGAAAAAAGGGATCACCTGTAATAATTCATTTATAAATATTTCCCTTTCGGGTCTTGGCCCCATTAAATTCATTTCGCCTTTCAGGATATTTAAACATTGTGGCAGTTCATCCAGTCTTGTGCGGCGCAATATTTTTCCGGGTTTTGTTATGCGCTTGTCATTGGTTGTGGCAAACTGTGGCCCTGAATGTTTTTCTGCATCCACTATCATAGTACGGAATTTCAGAATAATAAATTTCTTTCCGTTTTTGCCAACTCTTTCCTGCACATAAAATAAAGGACCCCTGCTGAAAAATAAATTCCCGATAAACACAAACGGCAGAATAACAATAAAAAAAACACATGCAAGCAATGCAAAAATGATATTTACAAACCTGTTCACTATTTGATATAACCTGTTTGAATGAATAATATTATATGGGTTTGCAAGATAATAATCCTTTTCTTTTTGTTTTACCATCACCCTGCCTGTTTGTGTTTCATAAACATCTGTTGCATACATAGTGTGTATGCCTGCATTTTCACATTCAATAATGTTTGCGTACAATACACTGTTTAAACTTTCCTGCTCGGGTATGGCAATTATTATTTCATCTAACTTTAATCTTATTGCATATTTTAAAAGCATATCTCCTTTAGCAAGCACGGTGAGATCATCATATACTTTCCGCAATTTTTTTTCATCATCATCAATAAATCCAAAGATCTTATAACCTGTGTTATGATATACCCTTTCATTATGCACCAGTGTTTTTGCAATTTCCCTTCCTATCCATCCTGCACCCACAATAACTGCTTTTTTTATAAGTATTGGATGCTGAAAAAACTTTGCATATACGAGACGCCAGATAATTAACAAAGCAACCATGTTAAATATGAGCACAAATGCGGGCAGCCTGTGTAAAGGAAATGTTGGCGACAGAAATGGAATAAATAAATAACTTACACCTGTAAGTACTGCAGTTATGACTGTATTTTTTATGATCTCTGCTGTTTTATTTACATTTGAAAGCCTGTATAAATTAAACGCATACGCATATATATACCACAATACCACAATTAAAACTATCCAGATAATATTATCATAAACCGAATAGTTTGAAGACAAAGCAGTATGATGAAAAAAACGCAGGTATAAAAACAGCGCAACTAATATCAGTATGGTATCTACACCAATTAAAATAGATTTGCGCAGCACATACCTGTAGTCATATTTTGATGGTGCAGCCAACAGTTATTTTATTGCTGCAAAAATACACTTTCAAATTGAAGGCAATGTTTCAGAATAACGAGGCAGGTGTGAAGAGTATGTGTAAACAAATTTTCTCATATTTTCCTTTTATGCGCAACATAAAATGCCCGGAAAGTTTAAATATGCATGAAAAAAATCCTTTCAGTGTTTAATTTTGCAATAAAATAAATAAGTATGAATAGGATAAAATTAACACTTTTACTTTTCGCCTTCATCGGCATACACACAAATATATCTTTAGCACAGGAAGCTGATCTTCCCCAGCCAAGCCCGGGTGCAACGATAGTTCAGAACTTTGGCCTGGTAGAATCCACTGTCTCTTACTCAAGACCTTCCATGAAAGGAAGGAAGATTTTTGGCGCTTTGGTGCCCTATGGTGAAATGTGGAGAACCGGCGCAAATAAATGTGTGAATATAAAGTTTGACAAGGATGTGAATATTAATAACCAGAAAGTGCCTGCCGGAACCTATTCATTATTTACTATTCCAAATCAAAATGAATGGACAATTGTAATTAATAAAAATACAGAGCACTGGGGAACGGGCACTTACAAGCTGGAAGAAGACTTAATGCGCTTTAATGTAAAGCCTGTTACTATTCCGGCAACAGAATCTTTTACAATTGATTTTGCAAATATTAAACAGAACAGCGCAACAATGCAATTATATTGGGAAACTACAAAAGTGAGTTTTGATATTGTAAATGATTATATGGAAGAGGCAATGGCGAATATTAAAACCTCCATTGAAGCAACGCAAAATACACATGGCATTTATAATGATGCCGCAGAGTTTTATTTAGATAATAACCTGGATGCAAAACAGGCATTGGAGTGGGCAAAAAAATCAGTTGAAATAAAAGAGCGGTATTGGAATATAGCAACTTATTCAAGGGCACTGGCTGCAAACGGAATGTATAAAGAAGCTGTAGCAAATGCGGAAAAATCTTTAAAGCTTGCTGAAGAAGCAAAAAATATGGGCATGGTAGATGGAATTAAAAGGAATATTGAAGACTGGAAGAAGATGATGTAACGAATTAATTTTATTTTATAAAAGGGTTGTCTCATATTTTGAAACACCCCTTTTTTATTTTGCATGACTTACATCAGAAAATAATTTAATACAAAAACTGGGATAAATACATAATAACCCCGTACAGAAAAAATACTATTATCAAACTCACATGTTTCCGCTTTTCATCATCTGAACGGCCTTTTCACCTTCTTCAGTAATACCCATTATTTCTGTAAAAACGCCAGTGTCTTTAGATGTATCGAAAAAAACAATCCTGGCGATTGGGTGATTAACGCTGGTTATTACCTGGAATCCTTTATCTGCCATTTCTGAAATGATTTTGTCAAGCTTGGCAACAGGTATACTATAAGCAATATGCTGCACACCTCCGCCGGGATTTTTATCAAGATAATCCTGAAATATACTGCATCCTGAAAGGGGTTGAATCAGTTCTATGAATGTTTCACCTGTGTAAGCTATGGTAACGAGGCTTTCAGCATCTGACGGTTCTCCATAATGCGTCCCCTCAAATTCTTTTAAACGAATGATTTCAGCTTTGCTAAAATTATTTATGCCCATCGTTTCCCTGAAAATTTTTTCCGCAGCTTTAATATCTTTTACCACCCATGCAATTTGAGTGAATTGTAAGTCAGAAGAAGTTTTTGTCGCTATTGTGTCCATTATAATTGTTGTTAGTGATTATCGGTGTTATTTCCGTTGTCTGAATAAAAGAAAATGCCGCCAATTCCTGTAACCTTTGGTGTTGTGTCGTTAGCTGAAACATTGTTTGTAGTTTCATTTTTTTGTTCTTCCATTTTATTTATTTTTTTATTTGTTTTATTTGTCGGGTTGCAACTTGTAAGAATTGTCCCGATAGCTATCGGGATCGAAATTGTTATTATTGATCTGATCATTTTTCGAGAATGTTTTTCAAAGTTGACAAACTAATATCCATATCTTTCGCAAAATTTTTTTCTGCCATTGGTATCATTATATTCAAAGGATATTTTAATGTACCTCCATTGATCAGGTTTACTTTGGTTTG